>CAYXDL010000214.1:0-4916 GCA_964463775.1 uncultured Hyphomicrobiales bacterium | reverse complement strand
TGTTGTTTATCGATTCCAGCCATATCCTGATGCCGGGCAGCGATGTCGATCTGCTGTTCAATACCATCATGCCCGCCCTGCCCGCGGGTGTGCTGGTGCATATACACGATATCTGCCTGCCCGATGATTATCCGCCCCAATGGCACTGGCGGGCCTATAACGAGCAGCTCGGCGTCATTCCCATGCTTACCGGCGGTGCTTATGAGGTGCTCTTTTCAAGCTGGTATGCTGTCACCGCCATGGCTGAACGGCTGCAGTCCTCGGTCATCGGCGAATTGCCACTGATGGACGGTGCGCTGGAAACATCCCTGTGGCTGCGCAAGAAGCGCTGAGACGCTTTCCTCACGTCACCGTGCACGCGCGTGACTGGAACCGCATGCGCTTGCGGCGGATAATGGCGCCATGAAAGGGCTGATGGATTTCCTGCGCGACTACCGCCGTTCGGAGGAACGGCTGCCCTTGCGCCTGCGCCGGGCGATCGAGGCCCAGCAGCAGCAGAGCGAGATTCTCATCGCCTGGGTCTTGCTGGCGGTGGTGGCCCTGTTTTCGCTGCTTTATGCCATTTCACCGAAAACCTTTCCGGCCGAGGTGAAATTCGTTCCCGTGCCCTGGGCACTCGGCAGTTATTTCATTTTCTGCCTCATCCGTCTGGCCTTGGCGGTACGCGGCTATCTGCCGGGCTGGTTCCTGACCCTTTCGGTGGTGGCGGATATGGTGCTGCTGATGGTGCTGATCTGGAGCTTTCATCTGCAGTACATGCAGCCGGCGGCTTTGTATCTGAAGGCGCCGACCCTGCTCTATGTCTTTATTTTCATTGCCTTGCGGGCACTTCGATTCGATTCGCGCTATGTGTTGCTGGCCGGTGGCATGGCGGCTTTCGGCTGGGCGGTGCTGGTGGCATATGCGGTTTTCTTCGATGACGGCATGGCGCGCATTACCCGCGATTACGTCGCTTATATTTTCGGTGACAAGATTCTCCTCGGTGCTGAGTTCGACAAGATCATCACCATTCTGCTGACAACGGCCATTCTTGCCGTTGCCATCATGCGGGCCCGCCGTCTGCTGGTGGCCGCGGTGACCGATCAGGCCATGGTCGATGATCTGTCGCGTTTTTTTTCGCCGGAGATCGCCCGGCAGATTACCGCATCCGGCGGAGAACTGCGCCCGGGACAGGGGCGGTTGCGGCAGGCGGCGATACTGAGCTGCGATATCGAGGGATCGACCGCTCTGGCCAAAAAGGTGCCGCCTGATGAACTGATGGGTCTGCTGGTTGAATATGAACGCCGCCTGGTGCCGGTGATTCAGAAATATGGCGGCAGTATCGATAAATTTATGGGTGACGGCATTCTGGCAACCTTCGGGGCGGCGATTTCCTCGCCGAGCTATTGCGCCGATGCCCTGCGATGCCTGGAGGCGCTGTTATCGGCTGCCACTGCCTGGCGGGCGGAACGGGAGGCGACGGGGCGTGATCCTTTGACCATCCGTTTCACCATCGCCGCGGGCGAGGTCGTCTTCGGCATGATCGGCGATGAAAGCCGGCTTGAATTCACGGTGCTGGGCGAGGCGGTGAACATTGCCGTGAAGCTGGACAAATTCGCCAAGGAAATCGGCTGCCGCGCCCTGGTTGACCGGCCCGCCTTCGATCTGGCCCGCCGGCAGGGCTACGAGCCGGCCCGGCGGACCGAAATCCGCCCGAACCAGAAGATCGGCGGGGTTGAGGGTTTCCGCGACATTGTAGCGATCGACTGAACGCCGCCGCAGCGGTGCCGGAGTACGGGGAGCGCGAAAAAGAGCCGGTCCCTGGTGCGGCGACCGGCTTCATGCATTTTCTTTTTCCTGCCGCCGTTCGGGCGGTTATACGGTTCTCAGCCGTAGGAATAATCCCGTGGCGGCGTGCCGGGCAGGCGCAGGGCCTTTGTCTGTTTGAGAAGATAATCCAGGACGGCCATGCGCACCCGCGAGGTGCGGCAGCTTTCCGCCCGTTCCGGCGATGAATCGGCCAGGGTGCAGAAATCGCTGATGGACAGCCCTTCCTGGGCGCAGATCGCTTCCAGGGTCTTCCATTCCAGTTCCTGCAGTTTGATGCTGGTTCTCTTTCCCCCGACGGTCACATTGCGGTTGATCAGCGACGATCCTTCATAAGACAGATTGTTCGACATGATACGCTCCAGACTGATTGTGTTTTTGCCTAACGCCTCCTTAGGTTGTGCATATTTGATAATACACCTTTAGGTAAATGTCCAGACGTATTTGCAACATTATAGTGCTTTGTATACATACAACAGGTGTCGGGCGGTGTTGCGCCCGTCATCCCCATACCAGGGTATGAGAAACCAGAGCACCGTGCCGTGCCGGATTCTCTGCAGGTCCGCCAACCGGTGAAAAGCCGGTGGTGGCGGCGCGGTACCGATTCGCCGCAGGGAAGTCACATGAGGGAGTCACATGAGGGAGTCACATGAGGGAAAGGAGGGTCAGGGCGTGCCGATATCCAGGGAAAGGGCGTGGATGCGCTCTTCCATTTCCTGTTGCAGAACGTCATAGACAGCGCGCTGGCGCGCCAGCCGGTTCATCGGCCGGAAGGCTTCGGCAGTGATGACGATCCGGAAATGGGTTTCGCCACCCTCGCGGTAACCGCCATGACCGCGGTGGCGTTCGGATTCGTCGATGACCTCAAGACGGGACGGCGCAAAGGCCGCCATCAGTTTTTGTTCGATCCGCTGCTTGATTTCGCCCATTTGCCTTCTACCTGTTACTTCGTTGAACAGCGGGCCTCGCGACCCTTTGACGCTTGCGGAACATTCTGCCAACCGCCATACTCCGCCTGTTATGAGCAGAGGTAGAGCCTATTTTCAGAGCCAGTCCGACATGCCCCGCCCGTGCGATCATCCCGGCTGCGGGGAAAACGGCGATTATCGTGCCCCGAAAAAACGCCATCCCGGACCGGGCCCCAAGGATCCGGACGCATATTACTGGTTCTGTCTGGAACATGTCAGGGATTTTAACAAGAGCTGGAATTATTTCGCCGGCATGTCGCGGGCGGAGATCGAACGCTTCCAGCAGGAAGTGGCCACCTGGCACCGGCCGACATGGAAACTTGGCCAGGGGCCGGTGCGGGCGGCCATGGATGACAATGTGCATGATCCCTTCGATCTTTGGCGGGAAACGGGTGGTCAGGCCCCCGGTAATGACCGTGCGCCGCCGCCTGAACGGGGCCGGCGTCTTGATGCCCTGGCGGCGCTGGATCTGGAGCCCGATGCCGATCTGGAGCAGATCAAGCGCCGTTTCAAGCAACTGGCCAAGAAATATCATCCGGACGTCAATGGCGGCAGCAAGCAGGCATCGGAACGTTTCAAGGTCATTACCGAAGCCTATAAGTCCCTGCTGGAGATCGAGGCCGGAACCACCTGAATCCGGCTTTGGCTTCCGCCAGATTGTGTCAGAACAAACAGAATGAATGGAATACGCGTATGAGCAATGATTCGGCCGCCATGGAACGGCCCCACCTGCCTGACAGCCAGCCCGATATCAGACTGTCGGTACAGCAGGCGTTCGGTTTCGATGTGGATTTCGAGGTACCCGCCTTTTCCGAGGTGACGGAATTCGTACCCGAAATCGATGAGAATTATCTTTTCGACAAGGAAACGACCCTCGCCATCCTTGCCGGCTTTGCCTATAACCGCCGGGTCATGATCCAGGGCTATCACGGCACCGGCAAGTCCACCCATGTGGAACAGGTGGCCGCCCGGCTCAACTGGCCGCTGGTGCGCGTCAACCTCGACAGCCATGTCAGCCGCATCGATCTGATCGGCAAGGATGCGATCGTTCTCGTCGACGGCAAGCAGGTGACGGAATTCCGCGAGGGCATCCTGCCCTGGGCGCTGCAGAATCCGGTCGCACTGGTGTTCGATGAATACGATGCCGGCCGTCCGGATGTGATGTTCGTCATTCAGCGGGTGCTGGAAGCGGAAGGCAAGATGACGATGCTCGATACCAACAAAGTGCTGCATCCGAACAAATCCTTCCGACTGTTCGCCACCACCAATACGGTCGGCCTTGGCGATACCACGGGGCTGTACCACGGCACCCAGCAGATCAATCAGGGACAGATGGATCGCTGGAACATCGTGACCACCCTGAATTATCTGCCTCATGATGCCGAATGCGCGATTGTGCTGGCCAAGCAGCCGGAATACGACACGCCGGAAGGGCGTGAGACGGTCAGCGCCATGGTCAATGTCGCCGATCTGACGCGCGCGGGTTTCATGGCCGGGGACATTTCCACCGTCATGTCGCCGCGCACGGTGATCACCTGGGCGGAAAACGCCCGCATCTTCGGCGATCTCGGCTTTGCCTTCCGGGTGACCTTTCTGAACAAATGCGATGAGATCGAACGGCCCGTCGTCGCCGAATATTATCAGCGCTGCTTTGGCAAGGAACTGCCCGAATCGGTGGCCAATATCGTTGTGAACTGAGCGGATGAGCCATAACGAATCACCCGCTGATACCCTCAAACGCAGCGTTGCCGCCGCGACCAAGGCGATTGCCGGCGATCGGGAGCTGGAGGTTGCCTATGGTGTCGAGTCCGGGGCGCTGCGCGGGGGCATGGTCCATCTGCCGACACCGCCACGGGCTTATTCGCGTGAGGATCTGACGCTGCTGCGCGGCACCGCCGATGCCCTGGCCCTGCGTGCGCGTCTGTCGGATCAGGAACTGCACCAGCGTTTCATGCCCCAGGGCAGCCAAGCCCGGGCCGTATATGAGGCTGTGGAGCAGGCGCGTGTCGAATCCCTCGGTGCCCGGACCATGAAGGGCGTGGGTGACAATCTTTACGCGGCGCTGGAGGAACGCTGTCTTGCGCAGGGTTATGACCGCTTGGCGCATCGCGACGAGGCACCCCTTGCCGATGCGCTTGGCCT
>CAYXDL010000213.1:0-4941 GCA_964463775.1 uncultured Hyphomicrobiales bacterium | reverse complement strand
GATGACATTGACGATCACATCCGCTTCACCAGCCGCGATGTAATCGCGCGCGATCCGCTCATCGAGCGAGATTTCCTCATCCGTCACATCCAGGGAATACGTTCCCGGAAGATCCACCAGCAGGAAATCGCACCCTTTATGGCTGAAGTGACCGGTTTTGCGCTCCACGGTCACGCCAGGCCAGTTGCCGACCCGCTGACGGGCCCCGGTCATTGCATTGAACAGGCTTGTCTTGCCGCTGTTGGGGTTGCCCACAACGGCGAGGGTAAATTGCTTTTTCACCGCATGCTGCCCCTGACCAGCAGCGCGGCGGCTTCATCACGACGCAGGCACAGATTGTATCCGCGCAGATGAATTTCGACCGGATCGCCCAGCGGTGCGCGGCGCAGCACCCTGAATTCGGCGCCGGGTGTCAGCCCCATTGACAACAGCTTGCGCCGATAGGCCGGGGAGCCGCCCGCGTAACCGGCGACGCGGCCTGTTTCTCCGACAGCCATGTCCCTCAGGGATTTTGCCGCTGCTGCCTGTTCCTGCATGAAACCTCCGCCATCGCCGCCGCTACCGCGATCTGCACGCATCGGGACTCACTCCGCACCCTCATGCATCCGGACCACCCGGATCACATATTGTAATTAATAACTACTATCATAAGCTACAAGTGCATATTATGATCCGCCGCCGCGACCGCCTTGCTCCAGATCAAGAATGCCGCCAGCTTTCGCAGAAGGTGGAAACAGGTATTGCCGCTGCCGTAATGCACCACCCCGCCGGGAAAATTCCGGGGCGGATGCGGCAGCGGCAACCCTTTGCTTACGCTTTCCCGACTTGCCGGCAGGCCAGCTCTAGCGCCTCCAGGCGGGTTTTGGTCGGCGGCAGGCCGCTGTCATCGCGGATGCCAAGCGCATCGAGAACTTTCGCCACCTGCGCGGAGGCCCCTGCGATATAGACCTTCACCCCCTGCGCATGCGCCGCTTCGATCGCATCCGCCAGCCCCATGGTGCCGGAGGTATCGATCATCGGCACATCGGTGAAATCGAGCACCAGATAATGACAGTCCGCCACGCTCATTGCCGGGGCCAGGCTGGCGGCGGCGCCAAAGCTGATCGGGCCGGTAAAGCGGAACAGCATCACCGCACCATCCGATTCCTCAACCAGGCGGGCTTCCTGCTCCGGCAGGCGTTCCGTGCGTCCGGCGCCGATCAGCGCCATGCCGCCCTGCTGAATATCGGCCATGCGCTTGACGAACAGCAAGGACGCCATCACCACACCGACGCCAACGGCCATGATCAGATCGACGAACACCGTCAGGGCCAGCACCGTCAGCATCATGACCACCCCGGCCCGCGGGGCCCTGGGCAGGCGGCGCACATAACGCCAGTCGATGATGTCATATCCGACCTTCAGCAGAATCCCCGCCAGAACCGCATGGGGGATGTAGCCGGCCAGTGGTGCCAGGCCGAGCAACAGGGAAAACAGCACCAGCGCATGCAGCGCGCCGGAAATCGGCGTCCGTCCGCCGGCATGAATATTGATCACCGTGCGCATGGTCGCCCCGGCGCCCGGAATGCCGCCGAAGGCTCCGGCCACCATGTTGCCGATTCCCTGGCCGATCAGCTCCCGGTTGGAGCGGTGGCGGGTACGTGAGACGTTATCGGCGATCAGCGATGTCAGCAGGCTGTCGATCGAGCCCAGCAATGCCAGTATCACCGCCGATTTCACCATGTCCGGCAGAGCCTTGAGCGAAAAGGAGGGGGTAACCGGTTCCGGCAGACCGGTCGGGATATCGCCGATCACCGGAGCCCCGGGAAGGAAGAAGTAAACCACCAGCGTGCCCACGATCAGCGCAATCAACGGCGATGGGATGATCGCCGCTATGCGTTTGGGGGTAAACAGAACAATTGCCAGAGACAGAACTCCGACAATGGTGGCATCGCGGCCAGGCGATAACACGAAGCCGGGAATCGCCTCCACGGCGCCCAGCACCCCGCCGGCCGGATCGGCATGGCCGAGAAGCGGCCCGATCTCCAGAATGATGATGATGACGCCGATCCCGGTCATGAACCCGGAAATCACCGGATACGGCACCAGGCGGACATACTGGCCCAGCCGCAGAACACCGAAGAGAATCTGAAAGGCACCGCCCATCATGACGATAGTGAAGGCGATGGCCGGATCGCCCGCATATTTGGTGACGATCATGGCCATGACCACGGTCATCGGCCCCGTCGGTCCCGAAACCTGGGCCGGTGTGCCGCCGAACAGGGCGGCGAAGAAACCGACGAAGATCGCCCCGTACAGCCCGGCGATCGCCCCGGCACCGGAGGCAACGCCAAAAGCCAGCGCCAGCGGCAAGGCCACGACCGCTGCCGTCAGACCGCCGAAGATGTCTCCGCGCAGATTGCGCAGATGAAAACCGTTTATCAGTTGCATAGACCCACCCCCATAAAACAGCATGACTCCGGAATGATCCGGAAAAACGGCTGCAGAATGCGGGAGCCCTTTTGACCTCTTCGAACGGCTTGCCCGGCAGGCAAGGCCCCTGACAGCGGTTTGGGGCGGCGAAGGGGTGAGAAAGGCTCCGAAAGGATATCCGGCCACCACGGGAAAGTCGGGACAAACCGCCGCCGGAGGCCGGGTACCACCTGCGCCGGCAAGGCGAAGGCTTCCCGTTCATAACCGCCGCCCGGCGGCAATGCAAATTTCATTCACCCCCGAGACAGGATGGTTATAGTAATGTACGCGTCCGCCCTGCATGGAGTCTGCCCCGCATGGACACATTCGATATCATGTCGCTGGTCTACATGATCGCCCTGCTGATTTTCATCGGCCCCGGCATTCTCCGCTCCCAGCGCAGCTTCGCCCATGGTTTGCGCAAATTGCTCATCTGGGTCATCATCGGTCTGGCTCTGGCCATTTTCTACAAGATGTTCATCGAATGACGACAAGGCAGGAAAAGCACAAGGCCGATAACACCCGAATGGGGTAAAGAAAAACGGGGTAAGGGGGAGGAAACCATGAGCAGTTCAGGCAGCCATGCCGGAGAATTCCGGCATCTGGAAGAAGCGCCGCGGGCGCAGGGCCGCCTCGGCCGTTTCGCCTGGGCGCTGTTCGACTGGGCCAATCAGCCGTTTTTCACCGTTGTCACCACCTTCATCTTCGCCCCCTATTTCACCAGCCGCGTCATCGGTGATCCGGTCGCGGGACAGAGCATATGGGGATACACCATGGCCGCCGCCGGTCTGCTGATCGCCGTGCTCAGCCCGGTTTTCGGCTCCATCGCCGATATCGGCGGCCCGCGAAAGCCATGGATCGCCGCCTTCTGCGCCTTGTGCGCCGCCGGATCCTTCGCCTTGTGGTGGGCGGTGCCCGGCATGCAGGAGGGGCTGTTTCTCATACTGGCCGCGCTGGTTCTGGCCACCACGGGGGTGGAATTCGCCATTGTTTTCAACAATGCCATGCTGCCCTCCCTGACCCGGCCCTCGCGGATCGGTTTCTGGTCCGGCTTCGGCTGGGGGCTGGGCTATCTCGGCGGGCTGGTGGCGCTGGCCCTGATCTATCTGCTGTTCATTCTGCCCGACCAGCCCCTGCTCGGACTGGACAAGAGCATGGGCGAGGATGTGCGCATCACCGGTCCGTTCTCGGCCCTCTGGCTGATTGTTTTCGTGCTGCCCATGCTTCTGTTCACCCCGGACGAACCCCGGCGCGGCATCCCGCTGTCACAGGCGGTTGCCCGTGGCTGGAAACAGATCCGGGGAACGCTGAAAACCCTGTCGCGTTACCGCAATATCACCCGCTTTCTGATCGCGCGCATGCTTTATAACGATGCCATTGCCGCCATTATCGGCTTTGCCGGCATCTATGCCGTGGGCCTGTTCGGCTGGCCGGTCATGACCATGGGGGTTTTCGCCGTTTTCGTCATTGTCTTCGCCATTGCCGGATCGCTGATCGGCGGCTGGCTCGATGACGCCCTGGGATCGAAACGCACCATCATCGTTTCGGTGCTGGGGCTGTGCATGGCGGTGCTGGGCGTGATCTCCATCGGCGACGGCAAGGCCCTGTTCGTCATCCCTGTCGACATGCCCGTAGCCGGCGGCGGCATGTTCGCTTCCACTGCCGAGCGGGTTTTTCTGTTCTTCGGCGCCGTTCTCGGCCTGTGTTTCGGCCCGGCCCAAGCCGCCAGCCGCACCATGCTGGCGCGTATCGCCCCGCCATCGATGATGACGGAATTTTTCGGCCTGTATGCCCTCTCCGGCAAGGCAACGGCCTTTCTCGCCCCGATGCTGATCGCCCTGATCACCGACTGGACGGGCTCACAGCGCCCGGGCTTTGCCGTGCTGCTGCTGTTGCTACTGGCCGGGCTGGTGCTGGTGCTTCCGGTACGCGAGGAACGCGCGACGGCCTGAACAGGCCGCCACCGGGACGGGGTCCCGCACGGGGCCCCCTCCTCATCCTCTCATCCGGCCTTATTCGTAAGAAGTCTTATTCGTAAGAAACGGCCGTGCCCGATGCGGTCACCATCAGCATGGAACCGTTCTGGCCGACGGTCTCGTAATCGAGATCGATGCCGACAATGGCATTCGCGCCCATTTCAGCCGCCTGTTCGATGATCTCCTCCATGGCAAGATTTCTGGCATTGCGCAGCTCCTTTTCATAGGAACCGGAACGCCCGCCGACGATATCGCGGATATTGGCGAACAAATCGCGGAAAATATTGGCGCCCATCACCGCCTCACCGACCACCAGGCCATGATATTCCGTGATTTTGTGCCCGTCGATCAGCGCCGTTGTCGTTACCAGCATGATTTCCTCCCGATAGTGTGAAAAACACGGCCATCATAGCCTCAGTGACGGAAATGGCGCATCCCCGTAAACACCATGGCCAGCCCGGCCTCGTCCGCAGCGGCGATCACCTCGTCATCGCGAATGGAGCCCCCGGGCTGA
>CAYXDL010000212.1:0-5003 GCA_964463775.1 uncultured Hyphomicrobiales bacterium | reverse complement strand
GGTGCCGCCGACGGGGAAGTCAAGGTGGTGTTCCTGGCCGGGGCTGATGAGGTCGACATGAAGGGCCTGGGCGATGCCTTCGTTGTCTATGTGGGCAGTCACGGCGATGCCGGGGCACACCGTGCCGATGCCATTCTGCCCGCTGCCGCCTATACGGAAAAGGATGCGACCTGGGTGAATACCGAAGGCCGCGTGCAGCAGGGCTTCCGGGCTGTTTTCCCGCCTGGTGACGCGCGTGAGGACTGGGCCATCTACCGCGCGCTTTCCGGCCATCTGGGCAAGCCGCTGCCTTACAATTCACTGAAGGAACTGCGCGCGCACATGAGCGAAGCCGTGCCGCATCTGGCTGCCACCGATACGGTGACGGCGGCGGAATGGGGCCCGTTCGGCCAGCCCGGCACCATTGATGCGGCGGTGCTGCGCACGCCGGTTACGGATTTCTATCTCAGCAATGCGATCGCACGGGCCAGCGCCACCATGGCGCGGTGCAGTGCCGAACTTCTGGACGCTATTACGGGAGCGACGGGCACCGATGGTTGAATTGTGGAATAACTATATCTGGCCGTTTGCATGGATCGTTCTGCTGGTGCTGGCGATCATCGTGCCGCTGCTTCTGGCCGTGGCCTATCTGACGCTGATGGAACGGCGGGTCATGGGTTTCATGCAGTTGCGCTGGGGGGCCAATGTGGTCGGCCCCTTCGGACTTTTGCAACCACTGGCCGATGGGGCGAAGCTGTTTCTGAAGGAAACGATCATTCCGACCGGCGCCAACCGTGTGGTCTTTGTCATCGCACCGATGCTGACCTTCATTCTGGCTTTCATCGCCTGGGCGGTGATTCCCTTCGATGAGGGGCTGGTGCTTTCCGATATCAATGTCGGGGTGCTGTATCTTTTCGCCATATCCTCGCTGGGGGTTTACGGCATCGTCATGGCGGGCTGGGCCTCCAATTCGCGCTATGCCTTTCTCGGCGCACTGCGTTCGGCGGCGCAGATGGTTTCCTATGAGGTCTCTATCGGTTTCGTCATGGTCACGGTGCTGGTTGTCGTCGGCTCGCTGAATCTGACCGATATCGTTCTGGCGCAGAAGGAGGGCATGTGGTTCTTCATACCGCTGTTTCCGATGTTCGTGATCTTCTTCATTTCGGCGCTGGCGGAAACCAACCGCCATCCCTTCGATCTGCCCGAGGCGGAGGCGGAGCTGGTGGCGGGCTATCAGGTCGAATACTCCTCGATGACGTTTGCCCTGTTCTTCCTGGGTGAATATGCCAACATGATCCTGATGAGCGGCATTACCACCATTCTGTTCCTTGGCGGCTGGCTGCCGCCTTTCGACATCGCGCCGTTCAACTGGCTGCCGGGGCCGTTGTGGTTCTTCATCAAGGTGCTGTTTCTGCTGTTCGTCTTCATCTGGGTGCGGGCGACGCTGCCGCGATACCGTTACGATCAGCTGATGCGGCTGGGCTGGAAGGTGTTTCTGCCGATGTCCCTGTTCTGGGTGGTGCTGACTTCCGGCGTCGTGGTCGCTTTCGATCTGTTCCCGGCGAAGTAAGGGTGGGGGGGATGCCAATGATCCGCAATACCGCCAATATCCGCGCCGCGCGCGCAAACAGGAAATAGGAGCTTGGCCATGTCTTTTATCGACCGGGGAATCCGTTCGCTCCTGCTGACCGAGATCGTCAAGGGCATGGCCCTGACCCTGAGCTACATGTTCAGGCCCAAGGCCACCATCGACTATCCTGCCGAAAAGGGGCCGCTGTCGCCGCGTTTCCGCGGTGAACATGCGCTGCGCCGCTATCCGACCGGCGAGGAACGCTGCATTGCCTGCAAGCTGTGCGAGGCGATCTGCCCGGCCCAGGCGATCACCATTGAGGCCGAGCCGCGCAGTGACGGTTCGCGGCGCACGACCCGTTATGATATCGACATGACGAAATGCATCTATTGCGGCTTCTGTCAGGAAGCCTGCCCGGTGGATGCGATCGTCGAGGGGCCGAATTACGAATACGCCACGGAAACCCGCGAGGAGCTTTTCTACGACAAGGAAAAACTTCTGGAGAACGGCGAAATATGGGAACGGGAAATCGCGGCGAATATCGCCGCCGATGCCCCTTATCGCTGATGGAGTTTCTGGTGACGGGTTTTTCTTATGACTTTCGCGCCGGGAAAACCGGCAGGTCCGGAGTGAGAAAATGATTATCGCCTCTTTGGCATTTTATCTGTTCGCGATCATGACGCTGGCCTCGGCGCTGATGGTGATCGTCGCGCGCAACCCTGTTCATTCGGTGCTGTTCCTGATACTCGCCTTTTTCAGTTCGGCCGGGCTGTTCGTGCTGCTGGGGGCGGAGTTCCTGGCGATGATCCTGGTCATCGTCTATGTCGGTGCCGTGGCGGTGCTGTTCATGTTCGTCGTCATGATGCTGGATATCAATTTCGTCGAACTGCGCCAGGGGTTTCTTGAATACATGCCGATCGGCGCGCTGGTCGCCGTTATCCTGCTGGTGGAGATCGGCATGGTCGCAGCCGCTTGGCATTTCGCACCCGAGGCACCCCAGGCCCTGGCCGCACCTGTGGCCTCGCTTGGCGGTGCACATAATACTGAGGCGCTGGGCGATCTCATCTACACGAAATATCTCTACCTGTTCCAGGCGGCGGGTGTGGTGCTGCTGATCGCGATGATCGGTGCCATCGTGCTGACCCATCGCCGCCGTCCCGATGTCAGGCGTCAGGACATTTCTGAGCAGGTATCGCGCCGCCGTGATCAGGCGGTGGAAATGAAACGGGTCGAACCCGGACAGGGGGTGTGAGCATGCTTGAGATCGGACTGGGACATTACCTGACGGTTGCGGCCATTCTGTTCACCCTCGGGGTGTTCGGGATCTTCGTCAACCGCAAGAACGTCATCGTCATCATGATGTCGATTGAACTGATGCTGCTGGCGGTCAACATCAATCTCGTGGCCTTTTCGGCCTATTTGCAGGATCTGGTCGGGCAGGTGTTCGCCCTGTTCGTGCTGACGGTGGCCGCCGGTGAGGCCGCGATCGGCCTGGCGATCCTGGTGGTCTATTTCCGCAACCGCGGTTCCATCGCGGTTGAAGATATCAAAGCGATGAAGGGGTGACGGCGCGATGATGTATGTTCTCATCGTTTTTCTGCCGCTGCTCGGCGCCATTCTCGCCGGGTTTTTCAGCTCAGTCCTCAAGGATCGGGGCAGTCAGGTCGTCACCTCCGGCTTTCTGGTGGTGTCGGCGCTGCTCTCCTGGGTCGGTTTCTTCGATTTCATGGGCGGTGCGGAGCCGCTGACCGTCGATCTCGCCTCCTGGATGCAGGCCGGCGACTTCTCGGTCAACTGGGCCCTGCGCATCGATATGCTCACCCAGGTGATGCTGGTGGTCGTGACCAGCGTTTCCGCCCTGGTGCACATCTATTCGATCGGCTATATGGCGCATGATCCCTCGATCACGCGCTTCTTCGCCTATCTCTCCCTGTTCACCTTCGCCATGCTGATGCTGGTGACGGCGGATAATCTGGTGCAGCTCTATTTCGGTTGGGAAGGTGTTGGCCTGGCCTCCTATCTGCTGATCGGTTTCTGGTATGAAAAGCCTTCTGCCGGGGCCGCCGCGATCAAGGCGTTCCTGGTCAACCGCGTTGGCGATTTCGGCTTTGCGCTGGGCATCTTCACGCTGTTTCTCATGCTGGGCACCGTCAGTTTCGACGAGATTTTCGCCGGTGTGCCCGGGCTTGTCGGCAAGCAGTTCAATTTCCTTGGCTGGCAGGTCGATGTGATCACCACCGCCTCGCTGCTGCTGTTTGTCGGCGCCATGGGTAAATCGGCGCAGATCGGGCTGCACACCTGGCTTCCCGATGCCATGGAGGGCCCGACACCGGTCTCGGCCCTGATCCATGCCGCGACCATGGTGACTGCCGGTGTCTTCATGGTCGCGCGCCTCTCGCCGGTATTCGAATATTCGGAGACGGCGCTGACGGTGGTGACGGTGGTCGGTGCGGCGACGGCCTTCTTTGCCGCGACCGTCGGCATGGTGCAGAACGACATCAAGCGCGTCATCGCCTATTCGACCTGCTCGCAGCTCGGTTACATGTTCTTTGCCCTCGGCGTCGGCGCCTATCCGGTGGCGATCTTCCATCTGTTCACCCATGCCTTTTTCAAGGCGCTGCTGTTCCTGGGGGCGGGTTCGGTCATTCACGCCGTTTCCGACGAGCAGGATCTGCGCAAGATGGGCGGACTGGCGCCGCATATCCGCCAGACCTGGATATTGATGGCGATCGGCTCCCTGGCCCTGGCCGGCATCTTCCCCTTTGCCGGCTATTTCTCCAAGGATGCCATCCTCGAAGCGGCTTATGCCTCCGGCAGCACGGTGGGGGTTTATGCCTATTGGCTGGGCGTCGCCGCGGCGGTGATGACGGCCTTCTATTCAATGCGCCTGTTCATGCTTGCCTTCCACGGCCGCCCGCGTGCGCCGAAGGAGGTGATGGAGCATGTGCATGAAAGCCCGAAGGTCATGCTGATCCCGCTGTATTTCCTCGGTGCGGGGGCCATTGCCTCCGGTTTTCTGTTCGCCGGGCCGATGATCGGCGAGGCGTTCAGGGAATTCTGGGGTCCGGCGATCTATATCGGCGAACACAATGAAGTCATGGAAGCGATGCACAATGTGCCCGCCTATGTGAAATTCCTGCCCCTTCTGGCCGGTATCGGCGGCATTCTGATCGGCTGGATCATGTATGGCTGGAAGACGGATCTGCCCGCCTCCCTGGCGCGGACCCATCAGGTGCTTTATCAGTTCCTGCTGAACAAGTGGTATTTCGACGAGATCTACGATTTCCTGATCGTTCAGCCGATCCTGAAGCTTGGCCGCATCCTGTGGAAGCAGGGGGACGGGCGCATCATCGATGGTTTCGGCCCCGACGGCGTTTCGGCGCTGGTCGTGCGCCTGGCCCGGCGCGCGGCAGCATTGCAGACCGGCTATCTCTATCATTACGCATTCGCCATG
>CAYXDL010000211.1:2460-5030 GCA_964463775.1 uncultured Hyphomicrobiales bacterium | reverse complement strand
ACAGCACCGTGATGCGGATATGCTGGCGTTTCTGCAAAAGGTAACCCATGCCGAGAAACGTGCCCCACAACAGCAGAAGCTGTGCCAGCTCCGCCCCCCAGATCGTGGGTTCATTGAAGATGTAGCGGGAAACGACTTCATAGGTGATGAGCCAGCCGGCAACAAAAAACAGCCATGCGGCGATCAGGGCCAGGATGCGGTTGATGGTATCGATGGCGCGAAACATGAACGGATATCCCCTGTCCGAAAGTTTCGGAACGCCGCACGGGCAGCAGGCGGCGGAGGCGGGAAAAGATCCGGGGCGGCAGTTGCCGCCCCGGGAACAGAAAGTCCGTGATCAGAGCTTGTTTGCGGCTTCCAGCAGCTTGACGCCCATTTCACCGGCCGATTTCTTGTACTTATCGAAGACCGGGGCGGCCGCCTTCTTCCACAGCGCCACTTCCTCGGCCGTCGGCCGGTAAACCTTCATGCCGTGATCCATGGCGGCCTTGTAGGCGTTGGCCTCGATCTCGGCGACGCGGTCGCGCACGGCCTTGTCAGCCTTGGCGGCGGCGGCCTCGATGATCTTGCGGTGGGCTTCAGGCAGGCTCTGCCAGAATTTTTCGTTCACAATGACGATGAATTCGATATCCGCATGGTTGGTGGCGGTAATCCAGTCCATCACCTCCCACAGCGAACGGCTCTTGACGCCGGAGACACCGGTCATGCCGATATCGACCGTGCCGCGCTGATAGGCCAGATATTGCTCGGAGCCGGAGATCAGCGTCGGCGAGCCGCCGACGGCGGTCACGAAATCGCCGAGCGTCTTGCCGAAAACGCGGACCTTCTTGCCCTTCATGTCAGCGGGCGTTTTCACCGGTGCCTTTTTCGAGAGCATGATGGCCGAGCCATAGGCCTGCCACCACAACACCCGCGATCCCGTGCCCAGAATGGCTTCGTCGATCGGTCCGCGGATCGGGCTGCCCTTGGCCGTGGCCTTGCGCACCAGCTCTTCGGAATTGAAGAGGAACGGCATGTAGAAGATATCGACTGCGGGAATATCACCGACGAAACGGGTCAGCGATGCCACGCCCATTTCGATGGCGCCGCTGCCCACGGCCTGGGGTACCTGCTTGTCCTTGTAGAGCTGGGCGGAATCGAAGATCTGCACTTCGATGGCGCCGTTGGAGTTTTTCTCCACCTCTTTCTTGAACAGCAGCAGGTTCTGGCCCAGATGGCTTTTCAGCGGCAGCTGCAGGGTGATGCGCAGGGTCGTCTCCGCCGCCTGGGCGGTGAGCGCGCCCAGGGCGATGCCGGCAGCGGCCAGTGTTGCGGTAAAGAGTTTCCTCATGATTTTCCTCCCGGTTACCAAATATTTGCATGGTCCGGCCGGAAGGGGCGTTGCAGCCCTTCTCTCCGCCGTGACCATGTGTTGCCGGCCCTTATCAACAGGCCTTTGCGGTAAAATATTGTAGGGCAAACAATCTGACCTACAAGGAAAAAAACCGCCGGTCGGGGCAGGGTCTGTCCGGAGAAGGGGGTCAGTTGCCGTGGGTTCCCCTGATGGCCTCGTCGGCGTTGTCGCGCACCTGGTGTTCGATCAGTGACTGCGATTGCCCGGTGTTCTCATCGAGTTCTCCGATCAGGTCCTTGCGGATGGCGATGGTCAGTTCGGCGAGGGCGCGGGATATTTTCGCGCTGTCGCCGGGATTGAAGGTGTGATCGGCAAGGGCGCGGTTATAGATCTGAAGGAAGCGTTCGAATTCAACGAGAACGGCGGGGCTGGCGGTAATCGACAGGCGATGCCCGAGGAACTGCAGCTTGATCGCGTCCTCGCGCGAGGCGGAGCGGTCCAGCAGAATGGATTCGATGTGCTGGATAAGATCCATGTAGACTTGGGATTTCAGCTCCAGAAACCGGACTCTCTGCTCCTTCTGCAATTCGACCTCGGTCTGCTTGTTCAGCAGCAATGCGGTGATCAGCACCGTGGCCACGGTGCCAAGGACGATCAGAACGATTTCCTGGCTAAAGGGAAGGCTGTCGGCTATTTTGTAGGCATAGCGCAGGAATATGTATCCGCCGACAACGGTAATGGCCGTAAGCAGAAGATAGACGAGATTATGGTTTTTTCTGCTCATCGGGGCGGGAATCCTTTCTGGCATGTCTGAACGGGGCATAGGATCCCTCGGATGCGTGGGTCAGGAACAGGGCCAGGCCGATCAGCGCGATACTGCCGGCGAAATAGAGCATGTCGGTATTGGCCGAGAATTCCATGTCGAGTGCATGCTCGAAGAAGCGGACGATCAGGATCATCAGCATGACCTTGGCCAGGCGAACCTTCAGGTCGTCCAGGCTGGTAATGACCAGAACCCGCGGTGCGGTTTCACTGCGGGTTGCGGGATCGATACGGCTGACGAACAGTTCGTAAAGGCCAAGGGCGAAAATCAGCAGGACAGTGCCGAGCAGATAGCCGTCGACAACGCCGATGACGTGGCGGATGGTGCTGGCGCGCAGGGCCTGGCGTTCTTCCCCGTTCAGTGCGGGGGATGCGTATTCACCGATATCGGTGATCAGGATGACGGCATCGACCG
>CAYXDL010000211.1:0-2450 GCA_964463775.1 uncultured Hyphomicrobiales bacterium | reverse complement strand
GACCGTTGTTATATAATAGACGGCAAGAGCCGTGAACAGGCTGGCGATCACCGCGGCGATGACGGCGAGGCGGCTGTTCCACAGAATGAGCTCGAAATAATATTCGATTTTTTTCATGGGACTTCCGTTAGTCATTCGGCCTGCATCATGGCATGACAATGCGGGGATGGAAATCCCGTTTACGCATTGGCGGAAGTCTGTGCGGAAAGAGTGACATTCAGAGCTGGCTGGAGGAATGGCTGGGGCGGCAGGGATCGAACCTGCGATCACGGGATCAAAACCCGCTGCCTTACCGCTTGGCTACGCCCCAGCAGGAGGCGGCAAGATACGCAGAAACTTTTTTTCTGACAACAGAAATGTGGCGCCCCCGCAGGGGATTGTCAAATGGCTCCGGGGGCCACGCCCTGCCCTGTTCAGCGCATGACGGGGCGGTGGGCTCCGGCCCGGCGCACAAGGGAGAGAATGGCACCATAGGCGATCAGGCTGGATGCCGCCCAGACGGGGGTATATTGCGGTGTCCAATAGGCCAGCAGGCCCGGCAGCAGGACAAGGCCGAGATACACCGCCAGCCCGTAGCGCCAGCGCATCAGCCGGTTGAGGTGATGGTGCAGGTGGTTCCGGTCCGCCTCGAACGGGGAACGGCCACGCATGATGCGTCCGCTCATCAGGCGCAGGCAGTCGGTCACGGGAACAAGAAACCACAGCGCCACCACATCGGCGGGCAGAACGTCGAAGCGGCTGAAATAGGTGAGAATGGCAAGAGAGCCGGTCAGGAATGCCAGCCCGTAGGCGCCGCCATCACCCAGGAACAGACGTCCGGCGATATTGAAGACGAAAGCAATGGCCACCGCCGCCAGCGCGGCAATGATGACCGGCAGCAGGAAGGGCGGTGCATACAGGCCGATCAGGAACAGCCAGATCAGCGACAGGCCGGTCACCAGCCCGTTGCGGCCATCAGCCATGTTAACCGCGTTCTGCAGACCGACCAGAGACAGGGCCGTGAACAGGAACCCCCATTCATCGAGAAAGACGGCCCGGGAAAGAAAGGAAAAATTCAGGAAATCGACATTCAGTGCCGGCAGGGCCAGCATGGCCGCCAGCGTCATGCCCAGAGACAGCAGCAACCGGACAGAGGGGCGGATATGGCGGCGGTCATCGAACAGTCCCAGCAGCAGAAAACCGGCAAGGCCCGTGCCAAGAACGGCATAGACGAACACATGGTTCGGATACAGCCAGGCGCCGGCCGGCAGCAGCAGCAGGACGGGGATGAGCGCGCAGAGCCCTCCCGCCAGGGGTGTCACATGCTCATGATCCTTGCGCCCGCCATCGGGAATGTCGAGAATGCCCAGCTTTCTGCCGATGGCTTCCGCCTTCAGGCCGATGGCGGTGGCGATCAGCCCGGCGATTACGGTCAGGATGATGGGTGTGGCGATTTCCATAATCCTCAAAACCTCGCAAGAGGCGGTTTTTGCAAGATGCGGCACCCGATCGTCAGTGAAGATGCATCATTGTTGTAAAACACAGCTCGCGCCTTGCCGCAAGCAGAAAGCATGCTCTTCGCCGTCAATGGCGCGCTGATGTCTTGAAACCCGTAGCGGCTGGGAGTATGCAGGCTTTGCCTGCTCACTCCATACACCGAGCCTTCAGGAGAAAACCATGGCGGAAACGACCGCGAAACGTGCCCGGACCGACATATCGCCTGAGGAGGCGCTGAATTCGGCACGTCGCGTGCTGGGTATGGAGGCACAGGCGCTGCAGCGGATGGCGGAAACATTGGATGGTGCCTTTATCCGGGCTGTGGAGATGATGGCCGCGGCCGAGGGGCGCGTGGTCGTCACCGGTATGGGCAAGAGCGGTCATATCGGCCGCAAGATTGCCGCCACCCTGGCATCGACCGGGACGCCGGCGATGTTCGTCCATCCCGGAGAGGCCAGCCATGGCGATCTTGGCATGATCACCCGGCAGGACTGCGTTCTGGCCATTTCCAATTCCGGTGAAACGCCCGAGCTTGGCGATATCGTTGCCTATACGCGGCGTTTTTCCATTCCGCTGCTGGCGATCGTCGGCAAGCGCAACAGCACCATCGCCAAGGCCGCCGATTGTGTTCTCTACCTTCCCGAGGCGGAAGAGGCCTGCCCGATGGGGCTCGCCCCGACCACGTCAACGACGGCGACACTGGCGCTCGGCGATGCGCTGGCGGTGGCATTGCTTGAACGCTGGGGCTTCACGCCGGAGCAGTTCCGTGTCTACCATCCCGGTGGCAAGCTCGGTAAATCGCTGATCCGTGTCGGTGACATCATGCACGGGGCGGAGGACATGCCGGTGATTGCCCCCGATGCGCCGATGAGTGAGGTGTTGCTGACCATGACAGCGCGCCGTTTCGGCTGTGCCGGGGTGCTGGACCGCGACGGGGCGCTGGTCGGTATCGTCACCGACGGCGATCTGCGCCG
>CAYXDL010000210.1:0-5044 GCA_964463775.1 uncultured Hyphomicrobiales bacterium | reverse complement strand
AGGGCATGATTTATTTGCATCAAAACGAATTCGGCGGCAGGGGATCGTGGCGCCGGATTCGGTTCGGGGGCTCATACAGGGAGGATATGACATCATGGCCATGAAAATGAACCGCCGCCAGCTGCTGGGCAGCATGGGGGCCGCTGCCGCCTTAAGCGGCCTTTCCGTACCGGCGCTGGCAAAAACGAAGATCAATGTCGGCGCGCTGCGCTTCACCAGCCACGCGGCCAGCTTCGTCGCCTATGAACGCGGCTATTTCGCCGATGAGGGGCTGGATGTGGAATTCCAGTTCTTTCAGGCAGCCCAGCCCATGGCCGTTGCCATCGCATCCGGTGATGTCGATTACGGGGTCACCGCCATTTCCGGCGGGCTGATCAGCCTGGCGGAGAAGGGGGCAGCCAAGGTGATCGGCGGCGCCCTGCAGGAGGAAAAGGGCATCGACGGGCAGAAGATTCTGGCCTCGAACGCGGCCCATGCGGCGGGGCTGACCTCGCCGGCAGCCCTGGATGGCAGGCTGTGGGGCATGACCCAGGCCGGATCCTCCTTCCATTACATGGGATCAAAGATTTCCGCAGCCGAAGGGGTGTCGCTGAAATACAAGCCGCTGCAGAAGGTCGGCGCGATTATCGGGGCCCTGAAATCCGGTCAGATCGATGCCTGGTCGATCGTGCCCCATATCGCCAAGGCCCTGGCCAAAGGCGGCGCGGTGAAGATCATCGGCAATGTGTCGGATTATATCCCCAACTATCAGGTGACAACGGTGTTCACCTCTGCTCACAATGCCGCACAGGAGCGGGAGAAAACCAAGGCCTTCCTGCGGGCTTTTGCTCGCGGGGCGGATGATTTCAACGCCGCGCTGGTGGACAAGACGGCCGGTGAGGCCGCGGCGGAGGAAATGGTGCGGCTCATTCACAAATATGTCTATGCCAGCAAGCCCTATGAGAAGGCGGCGCCGGCGATCCGCAACGGCGCCATGCGCATCAACAAGGGGGCGGCGCTGAATGCGGCGTCGGTGCGCGATCAGATCGACTGGTTCAAGGCCGAGGGGCTGGTTAAGCAAAACGTGACCTTTGAAACCCTGGTCGATCCCTCCTATGTGCGCCAGATCTGAGCAGGCACGGAACATGCGGGCGGGCTGGGCCTGAAGCGGTATGGATCTGCGGCTGGAGGGAATCTCCCATCGCTATGATGGCGCCCCGGTTCTGGAGAATGTCTCGCTCGATATTCCCCAGGGGCAGATCGTCAGTATCATCGGTCCCTCCGGCTGCGGCAAATCCACCCTGCTGCGGATTACCGGCGGGCTGGAGCAGGCATCGGCGGGGCGGGTGATGATGCTGGGCGACCCGCCGCCCGGCTGCCTGAACCCGCTGACCTACATCTTTCAGGATTTTGCCCTGCTGCCCTGGCGCAGCGTTGAGGGCAATGTCAGCCTGGTGCTGGAGGATCATCCCCTTGGTAGCGCCGAACGCCGCGAAATCATTGCCGATGTGCTGGCCCGCACCCGTCTGAGTGATTTTCGCACGGCCCTGCCGAAACAGCTTTCGGGCGGCATGAAGCAGCGGGTGGCCATCGCCCGGGCCTTGGCGGTCAATCCGGCGGTGATGCTGATGGATGAACCGCTCTCGGCGCTGGACAGCCAGACGCGTGAACTGCTGATGGACGATCTGATCGCCCTGTGGTCGCGCGCGCCCTTTACCGCCATCTATGTGACCCATAATCTGGCAGAGGCCGTACGCCTGGGCCATCGCATCGTGGTGCTGTCGCGCCGGCCGGGGCGGATCAGGGAAATCGTTGAAATTGATAAACCGCTGGAGGAACGGGGCATCGGTGATGCGGAGCTGGAGGAAAAACAGCGCCATTTGTGGAATCTGATGCGTGAGGAGGCCATGGCCGCGGATATGGAGCTGCAGCATGGCTGACAAGGCGGCTGATGGCGGCATGGCAGGCAATGATGGCAAACGCTACCGGCTGGTGCCGTTTCGCGGCGGCGGTTTTGCGCCCAGGCGCGTTCCTTATGTCGGGGCGGCGGTATTCATAGTTCTGATTGCCCTGCTGGAGGCGGGTACCCGTACAGGGGTGATCTCAAATCTGACCATGCCGCCACCCTCGGCGGTCTTCACCGCCCTGGTGGAACTGGCGCAGAGCGGGCTGTTGTGGAAGCATCTTCAGGTTTCCCTGACCCGGCTGGCGGTCGGGGCCGCGATGGGGGCAGGGGCGGGCATTGCCATCGGCATCCTGATCGGTCTGTTTTCATATGTGCGCGCCGGGTTGTTGCCGCTGGTCGCGGCCCTGTTCCCGATCCCGAAAATTGCCCTGCTGCCATTATTCGTGATCTGGTTCGGCATTCACGAATGGTCGAAATACGCCCTGATCGCCTTCGGCACCTTCACGCCGACGGTGGTGGCGACTTTCGGTGCCGTCGACAATGTCGACCGCAGCCTGATCCGCATGGGGCAGAGCTTTGGGCTGAGCTGGTTTTCGGTCGTACGCAAGATCGTGCTGCCGGGGGCTTTGCCGGGTATTCTCTCCGGCCTGCGGGTATCGCTGGCGATCGCGATTATCCTGCTGGTCGCCGCTGAAATGCTCGGTGCCGAATACGGCATCGGCGCCTATATTCTGGAGGCCGGATCCCTTTACGATCTGGAGCGCCTGTTCGCCGGGGTGACAATCCTCAGCCTGCTGGGGCTGGGGGTCAGCTGGATGATCGGCCGCCTTGAAGCCGTTTTGCTGAAATGGCGATGACAGGGGTAACCATGATCATGGGAACGGCAGACGGATCAGTCGAACAGGGCGTCGATATCGTCCTGATTCATCGTGACTTCCTCCGCCTCGGCCGGTTGCTCGGCCATCGCAGCGGCAATCTCCGCCTCCGTCTCCGCATCCGGCTGGACCCGGCTGCCATGGATGATCGCGCTGGCCTGATCCAGCAATGAGCGGATGTTGCGACAGGCGGTTGTGGTGATCTCCTGCAGCATGGCCTGATCATTGGCCTGAACGGCCATGCCCAGATCCGCCAGCGTTTCCAGCATGGCCTGATCAATTCTGGTGATAACCGCATCGAAGGATTCCCTGATCGCCGCAGGGGCGTTCTCATAGGCTTCGATCGCCAGTTCCTTGTCGGAAAAGGTGCTGTCACGGAAATGATCCGGATAGGATTTCGGCGCCCAGTTCTGGGCATCCTCCAGCATTTCGGGCATGTCCGGCACCAGCTCGATCAGCATGATACCTTCATTGAAATGATTCAGATAATCGGTGGCCAGAAAGGTTTCGGGATTGATATTCGTGCCTTCCAGCCTGTCTTTCAGGGTGTCCGCCATATCAATCGCTTGTTCCGCCATGATCCGTCATTCCGCATACCGTGGGCAGCCTATTAGATTACCCCTGTTTTATTGTCAATCCAAAATATTCACCATATTGAATTTACGATTTCCTTAATAATGAAAAAAATAAGATTTTCGCGGTCTTCATGTAATAACGGCGCCATGACAATTGACCATGGCGCCGTTTTTTCGTAACAACACGGCCCGATTACATGGACCTGACTTCCCTGAGGAAGTCCTCCACTTCCTGACGCAGGGTGTTTGCCTGTTCGCTCAGGCCGCTTGCCGCGCTGAGTACCTGCGCCGCGGTTTCACCGGTGGCATTCGCTGCCTGGTTGACATCGGCAATGGTTGTATTCACCTCTGCCGTGCCGGCGGCGGCACGCTGAACATTGCTGGCAATCTCGCCGGTGGCGGCACCCTGTTCCTCAACGGCGGAAGCGATGCTGCCGACCACTTCATTGATTTCGGAAATGGTGCGCCCGATATTCTCGATCGCCGAGACGGCCTCGCCGGTCGCCCCCTGCATGCCGGCGATTTGCGCGGTGATCTCCTCTGTCGCCCGCGCCGTCTGGGTGGCAAGGTTCTTCACTTCGCTGGCAACGACCGCAAAGCCCTTGCCGGCCTCGCCGGCGCGGGCCGCCTCGATGGTGGCGTTCAGTGCCAGAAGATTGGTCTGGCTGGCGATATCGGAAATCAGGCTGACCACCTCACCGATCTTGTTGGCCGCCTGGGCAAGGCCGTTGATGGTTTCATTGGTCTGTCCGGCCTCATTGACGGCGCGTTGCGCGATGGAGGAGGACTGCGTCACCTGACGGCTGATTTCGCTGATGGATGCGGAAAGCTCCTCCGTCGCGGCCGATACGGCATTGACATTGGCGCTGGCCTGCTCGGATGCGCTGGCGACGGCTGCGGACTGACGGCTGCTGCGTTCCGCTGTCCGGCTCATGGTTTCAGCGCTGTCCTGCATCTGCTGCGATGCCGCCGTCACGTTTTGGATGACGCCGCCAACCTTGGCCTCGAAGGTGTCTGCGATCTGGCGCAGGGCAGCCTTTTTCTCCTCCTCGGCGCGCAGTTCGGCCTGGCGCCGTTCCTCGGCGGCCTGGCGTTCGCGTTCCTGCTCTTCCTGCAGGCGGCGGCGCTCCGCCTCTTCCTCGGCGCGACGTTTTTCCTCGGCCTCGCGCTGCAGGCGTTCATTCTCCAGCGCTGCCTCGCGGAAGACTCGGACGGTGCGGGCCATGGCGGCCAGCTCATCGCTGCCTTTGGTGTCGATCTCCACCTTCAGATCGCCCTTGGCCAGACGCTGCATGTTTTCGGCCAGGCGAACCAGACGTGCGACCAGATTGCGGCCGACATAAAGGAAGGAAATCAGCAGGGAAACGATCAGGCTGACAATGGCGATTGCGGCCAGCAGGCGTTTGCCGTTCGTCACCTGTGTTTCGGCATTGCGGTTTTCCTTCTCCATGCTCTGACGTGCCGCGGCCACCAGGGACTGCATGTCATTGCTGAACCTGCTGCTGATATCGCGCGCCTGGTCAAGCAGAGCGCCGACCTCCTGCTGTTGTTTCAGGAAGGCCGTGCGCAGCCTGAAGATGCTTTCATCGCCCGTGCCAAGCGTGCGAAGGACGGCAAGGTCCTTGTTCAGCTTGTCGAAACCGTCGCGTTTGGCGATGGTGGCAGCGGCCTTGTTCAGTGCGGCCATGGCAGCCGTATAGCGCTCTTCC
>CAYXDL010000209.1:0-5077 GCA_964463775.1 uncultured Hyphomicrobiales bacterium | reverse complement strand
CCGGGTTCCGCGCCGCCCTCACCAGGGTCGTGAACAATTATGCGAGCGAGTCCGGCATCGCCAAGAAGGAGAAGGTCTCGCTCACCGGCGACGATGCCCGCGAGGGGCTGACCTGCGTGCTCTCGGTCAAGGTGCCCGATCCGAAATTCTCGGCCCAGACCAAGGACAAGCTGGTTTCAAGCGAGGTGCGCCCCGTCGTTGAAAGTCTGGTCGGTGAAAAACTCTCCCAGTGGTTCGAGGAACATCCCCAGGAGGCCCGCACCATCGTCGGCAAGGTCGTGGAGGCCGCCGCAGCGCGCGAAGCGGCCCGCAAGGCTCGTGAGCTGACCCGGCGCAAGGGGGCGCTGGACATTGCCTCCCTGCCCGGCAAGCTGGCCGACTGTCAGTCCCGTGACCCGGCCGAATCCGAACTTTTCCTGGTGGAGGGGGATTCCGCCGGCGGCTCCGCCAAGCAGGGGCGCAACCGCGCCAATCAGGCGGTCCTGCCGCTTCGCGGAAAAATTCTGAACGTCGAACGGGCCCGTTTCGACAAGATGCTTGCCTCCAATGAAATCGGCACACTGATCACCGCGCTCGGCACCGGGATCGGCCGCGACGATTTCAACCTGGAAAAGCTGCGCTATCACAAGATCATCATCATGACCGACGCCGATGTCGACGGCGCCCATATCCGCACCCTGCTGCTGACATTCTTCTATCGTCAGATGCCGGAGCTGATCGAGGCCGGGCATCTGTATATCGCCCAGCCTCCCCTGTTCAAGGTGACACGGGGCAAATCCTCCATCTATCTGAAGGATGAGGAATCGCTGGAAAACCACCTGATCGAAAACGGCGCGGGCGATGCCATCCTGATCGATCACAAGGGCGTGCAGCATGCGGGCGCCGATCTGATGCGCCTGATCGGGGAAGCGCGGCTGTGCCGGCGGATGCTCGATTCCGCCTCGCGTAAATACAACCGCTGGATCGTCGAACAGATGGCGATTGCCGGGGCTCTCGATCCCGCTGTTCTGGATGACCCGCAGACCGCCGCCGCCGCGGCCGCCAGGGTCGCTGAGCGCCTTGACCGCCTGTCCGAGGAATATGAACGCGGCTGGAGCGGGCGGGTTGCCGATGGCGCCATCGAACTGTCACGGGAAGTGCGCGGCGTGCGTGAAACCCACCGCATCGACCGCCGCCTGCTGGAATCGGTCGAGGCGCGCAACCTCAACACCATGGCCGCCGATCTGCAAGCGCTGTACGAGGAACCGGCGATTTTGCGCCATCGCGATACGGAAACCCGCATCGATTCCCCCACGGCGCTGCTGGAAAGGATCTTCGCCATCGGCCGCAAGGGGCTGACCATGCAGCGCTACAAGGGGCTGGGAGAGATGAACCCGGAACAGCTCTGGTCAACAACACTGGATCCCGATGCCCGCACCCTGCTGCAGGTACGCATCGAGCACAGCGAAAGCGCCGACGGCGTCTTTACCCGGCTGATGGGCGATGTGGTCGAACCGCGGCGGGAATTCATTCAGCAGAACGCCCTGAAAGTGGCGAATCTGGATACATAGGGGCCGGCGCCTGCGCGGGGCTTGCCTTTTGCGCGCGCAGGGGATATACCACCCCGTCTGTCGGACAGCCCGGCCTGAGCATGGATGAGCCCGTCTTATCCGTATATGCATTGAGGGCATGCCGTGGCGGTCCAGAAGCTTCAGTTGATCTAGAGGGAAGCAAATGCCCAAATTGAAAACCAAGAGCGGCGCCAAAAAGCGCTTCAGCCTGACCGCCAAAGGTAAGGTCCGCGCCAATCAGGCCAACAAGCAGCATGGCATGATCAAGCGTACCAACAAGCAGATTCGCAACCAGCGGGGCACAACTATTCTCAGCCCGCAGGATGCGAAGATTGTCAAGAAATTCCTGCCCTACGCCTAAGGAGGTCGGATCATGGCTCGTGTAAAACGGGGTGTCACCACCCACGCCCGTCACCGCAAGGTCATCAAGGCTGCCAAAGGCGCCCGTGGCCGTTCCAAGAATACATTCCGCGCAGCGGTACAGCGGGTTGAGAAGAACCTGCAATACGCCTATCGCGACCGCCGCGTACGCAAGCGCAATTTCCGCGCCTTGTGGATTCAGCGCATCAATGCCGGCGCCCGCCAGCACGGCATGACTTATGGCCGCTTTATGAACGGCCTGAAAGTCGCCGGGATCGAGCTGGACCGCAAGGTGCTTGCCGATATCGCCGTCCGCGACGCGGAAGCGTTCAAGGCGCTGGTCGAAAAAGCACAGGCCGCCTTGGCCTGATCGTGCGGACCGGCCGGTTGAACGGTCATGCATGAATGACGCACCAAGGGGTCTGTCCATACAGGCCCCTTTTGCGTATTCAGGGCCTGTCAAGGCTCATAAGCCTGGCAGGGCAAGTATCCATGGGGGAATCATGCAGGAATTACCGACGCTTGAAGCCGAATTGCTGGCCTCGGTCGACAATGCCGCCGATCTGACGGCGCTTGAAGCGGCCCGCGTCGCCGCCCTGGGCAAGAAGGGGCGTCTGACGCAACTCATGCGTGGCCTGGGTGAAATGGCGGCGGAAGAACGCAAAACCCGCGCTGCTGAACTGAACCGTATCAAGGCTGCGGTGGCACAAGCGATTGAACACCGTCGCAAGGCCCTCGCCGAACAGGAACTGGCGGCAAAGCTGGCCGCCGAACGCGTTGATGTCACCCTGCCGCCGCGCCCCGAAAGCACCGGCCGGGTCCATCCCATCGGTCAGGTTATGGATGAGATCTGCGAAATCTTTGCCGATCTCGGCTTTTCCATCGCCGAGGGGCCGGATATCGAGGACGATTATCACAACTTCACCGCCCTCAACATCCCCCCCGAACACCCCGCCCGGCAGATGCATGATACCTTCTATCTGCCCGATGCGCCCGACGGTACCCGCATGGTGCTGCGCACCCATACCTCGCCGGTGCAGATCCGCTCCATGGAGGCCGGGCCGCCGCCCTACCGGCTGATCGCGCCGGGGCGTACCTTCCGCTGCGATTCCGATCAGACCCATACGCCGATGTTCCATCAGGTGGAAGGGCTGGTGATCGACCGCGACATTCATATGGGCCAGCTCAAGGGCGTGCTGGAGGATTTCGCATCCGCCTTTTTCGAAGTGGAAAACGTGCGCATGCGTTTCCGTCCCAGCTATTTCCCCTTTACCGAACCCAGTGCCGAGGTTGATATCGGCTGCCGCTTCGATGGCGATCAGATCCGCATCGGCGAAGGTGAGGACTGGCTGGAAATCCTTGGCTGCGGCATGGTCAATCCCCGTGTCCTGCAGGCCGTCGGCCTCGACCCCGAGGAATGGCAGGGCTTTGCCTGGGGCATCGGGCTGGACCGCATTGCCATGCTCAAATACGGCATTCCCGATCTGCGGGCATTCTTCGACAGCGATCTGCGTTGGCTGAAACATTACGGCTTTCTGCCCTTTGATGTGCCGACGCTTGGGGGAGGGCTGAGCCGATGAAATTCACCTTATCCTGGCTGCACGATTATCTGGATACGGATGCAGACCTTGATACGATCACGGAAAAGCTGACCGCGATCGGCCTTGAGGTTGAGGAGGTCACCGACCGCGCCCGCGATCTGGCCCCCTTTACCGTCGCCCATGTCATCAGCGCCGAACCGCACCCGGATGCCGACAAGCTGCGCGTCTGCATGGTCGATACGGGCGAAGAAAAGATACAGGTCGTCTGCGGCGCCCCCAATGCGCGCGCGGGCATGAAAGGGGTTTTCGCCCGCTCCGGCCTGACCGTGCCGGGCACGGGGCTGAAGCTCAAGCCTACGAAGATCCGCGGTGTCGAAAGCAACGGCATGCTGGTATCCGAACGCGAAATGGGCTTATCCGACGATCATGAGGGCATCATTGAAATGCCCGATGATGCCCCTGTCGGGGAACCTTTCGCGCCGCTGCTGGGCCATGACGATCCGGTGATTGAAATTGCCATCACCCCCAACCGTCAGGATTGCCTTGGCGTGTTCGGCATCGCCCGGGATCTGGCCGCCGCCGGTCTCGGCCGGCTGAAAATGCCCGAGATCCCCACGATCGAAGCCAAAGACCCGGCCCCGATCACGGTGGAGCTGGATTTCCCTGCCGACAAGGCCCATTACTGCCCGATCTTCGCCTCCCGCGTCATCAGGGGTGTGAGCAACGGCCCCTCCCCCGACTGGATGCAGAGGCGGCTCAGGGCCATCGGCCTCAGGCCGATTTCGGCGCTCGTCGACATCACCAATTATGTCATGATCGATCTGGGCCGCCCGCTGCATGTTTTCGATGCCTACCGCATCGCGGGCGATACGCTGCGCCTGCGCCCGGGCAAACCGGGGGAGGCGCTTCTCGCCCTGGATGAGAAAACCTACACGCTTGACGATGAGGTCTGCGTCATTGCCGATGACAGCGGCGCCATCAGCATTGGCGGCATCATGGGCGGGGAAAGCACCGGCTGCACCCCCGCCACCCGTGATGTTCTGGTCGAATCGGCTTATTTCGATCCCGTCCAGACCGCAATGACGGGGCGGCGTCTCGGCATCGATTCCGATGCCCGTTACCGTTTCGAGCGCGGCGTCGATCCCGAAATGGTGGTGCCCGGGCTGGATGTGGCCACGGCGCTGGTGCTGCGCCTGTGCGGCGGCACCCCCTGCACCGCCTCCATCGCCGGCACGGTGCCCGACACGGCCAGAACGGTCCGCTTCCGCCCCGCGCGTGTGGCGGCACTGGCCGGGATCGAGGTCGGAACGGCCGAGATGCGCGACATTCTCACCCGGCTGGGCTTCCGGGTCGGGGATAAAGGCGATATCTGGGAAATCGGCGTGCCGTCCTGGCGGCGCGATATCGATGGTGAGGCCGATATCGTCGAGGAAGTGGTGCGCATCCACGGTTTCGACGGTATGAGGGTTGAACCCCTGCCGCGGCTGCACAATGTCGCCCGGCCGACACTGACGCCGATGCAGAAACGCATCCGCACCCTGCGCCGCCTCCTCGCCGGGCGCGGCATGATGGAAGCGATCACCTGGGCCTTCATGCCGCGCGAGGATGCCGTGCGCTTTGGCGGTG
>CAYXDL010000208.1:0-5091 GCA_964463775.1 uncultured Hyphomicrobiales bacterium | reverse complement strand
ATCACGTAGGTGAGGAAGGGCGAATCGCCGATCCCCTCCACCACGCCCCGCACCACCTCCGCGGCCCGGTCCGCGATGCCGGGGGCGCCGTGATGGCGTGGATTCTGGAGGTTTATGAGGCCGCGCTTGAGGCATGCGATGTGGTCGTTCTGTCCGATTATGCCAAGGGCATGCTTTCCCCCGCCGTTCTGGCGGCGATGATCGCCCGCGCCCGTGAAGCGGAAAAGCCGGTGCTGTGCGATCCGAAAAAAGCCGATTTCTCCGCTTATGCCGGCGCCGGGCTGATCAAGCCCAATCTGAAGGAGCTGCTGGCCGCCAGCCCGGCTCTGGCCGGGGCGGAAGAGGATGATGAGGCCATTGCCGCCGCGGCCCGGGCGCTGATGGCCCGCCATGGCTTTTCCGCCATGCTGGTCACCCGTTCGGCCCGGGGCATGAGCCTGGTGCGCGCCGATGGCGATACCCGCCATTTTCCGGCCCGGGCGCGGGAAGTCTATGATGTCTCCGGCGCCGGCGATACGGTGATCGCCACCCTGGCGGTGGCGGTGGCGGCGGGGCTCGATTATGCGGATGCGGCGGAACTGGCCAATACGGCGGGGGGGATTGTGGTCGGCAAGGCCGGTACCGCCGTGGTGCGCGCCGATGAACTGGCCCATGCCCTGCATGAGGAAACCCTGCGCGGGCTGGGGCAAAAGCACGTCACCCGCGATGCGGCGCGTGATCATGTCAGCCGCTGGCAGGGGCGGGGCCTGAAGGTCGGTTTCACCAACGGGTGCTTCGATCTGCTGCATCCGGGCCATCTGTCCCTGCTGGAGGCGGCGCGCGCCGCCTGCGATCGCCTCATTGTCGCGATCAATTCCGATGCGTCCGTCCGCCGCCTGAAGGGGCCGGAGCGCCCCGTGCAGGACGAGGCGGCGCGGGCCATGGTTCTTGCGGCGCTGGAAATCGTCGATCTCGTTGTGGTATTTGACGAGGATACGCCGGTTTCCCTGCTTGAATTCCTGCGCCCCGATGTGCTGATCAAGGGCGGGGATTACACCCTGGATCAGGTGGTCGGCGCCCGTGAGATGCGCCAGTGGGGCGGAGAGGTTGTACTGGCGCCGTTTCGCGATGGTTTCAGCACCACGGCGACGGTGGCGCGCCTGCGTGATGACGGGGCATAGGGGCGGATGAAACCTCCGGTGGCGGATGCGGTGATCATCGGCGGCGGCATTGCCGGGCTGTGGACGCTGAGCCGTCTGCTGGCGGCGGGGCGCACCGCCTGCCTGCTGGAAAAGACCGCGCTTGGTGCGGGGCAGAGCGTCGCCTCCCAGGGCATCATTCATGGCGGGCTGAAATATGCCCTCGATGGCACGCTGACCCAAGCCGCACGGGCGATCGCGGACATGCCCGCCCGCTGGCGGGCGGCACTGGCCGGCGGCGACCCGGATTTGTCGGCGGCGCGCCAGAGCGCGGACAGTCAGCTGATGTGGATACCGCCGGGGCTCGGCAGTCGTTTTCTCACCCTCGTGGCGGCGAAGGCCGGGCGCGCCGATGCCAGCAGGCTTGATCCCGGCGAATGGCCGGATGTTTTCCGCGATTCTCCCTTCAGCGGGCAGATTGTCCGCCATGGCGAACCGGTACTGGATGTGCCCGGCGTTCTGTCGGCCCTGCGGGTCATATGCGCCCCTTTCATCCGCACTCTGCCTGAAGGGGGGCTGCGGCTGGAAAAGACGGGGGACGGCTGTTATCAGGTCGTTATCGGTGAAGATCTGCGGCTGGCGGCGGCAAAAATCATCTGCATGGCCGGTGAGGGCAATACGGCCCTGATCGCGCAGGCGGGGGCGGCGGAGGCGGTGGCCACGCAGACCCGGCCCCTGCATATGCTGATGCTGCGCGATGCGCCGGGCGAATTGTATGCCCATTGCCTGGGACGGGGCTACAGCCCGAAGCTGACGGTCACCACCCATTACGATCGTGACGGCAGGCGCATCTGGTATGTCGGCGGACAGATCGCCGAGGATGGCGTGGCCTGGGATGAGGAAACACTGATCGCCCGCGGGAGGGAGCGGCTGGCCGAGGCCCTGCCTTGGATCGACTTTTCCGCCTGCAGCCATGCCGGGTTCCGCATCGACCGGGCGGAGCCGAAAACCCGTTTCGGGCACCGCCCCGATGCGCCGGTGATACGGGAATGGGGCAACATCCTCTTCGCCTGGCCGAGCAAGCTGGCCTTTGCACCCGCCCTGGCCGACCGGGTGACGGAACGGGTTGATGGTGGCGCTGCCATGAATGGCGCGGAGCTGGCCGAGGCGCTGAGCGTTCTGGATGTGCCGGATGTCGCCGCGCCGCCATGGGAGAATGCGGCATGGAAATGAGGCCAATCGCCGATACGGGAATCCGGGTCAGTGTTATCGGGCTCGGCACCGTCAAGTTCGGCCGCAATCAGGGGGTGAAATACCCGCAGGGTTTCGATCTGCCGGACGAGGCGGCATTGTCCGACCTTCTGGCGCTGGCGCGGGAGGAGGGGATCAATCTGCTTGATACCGCGCCGGCCTATGGCAGCAGCGAGGAGAGATTGGGCCGCCTTCTGGCTGGCCAGCGGCAGGACTGGGTGATTTCGACCAAGGCCGGAGAGATATTTGAAAACGGCCGCTCACGCTTCGATTTCACGCCGGCCGGGCTGACGGCCAGCATCGAGGAAAGCCTCAGGCGGCTGCGCACTGATTATGTCGACATACTTCTCATCCATTCCGACGGGCGGGATATGGAGATCATCGAACGTGATGGCGTGCTCGATACCATGGCGCGGATCAAACGCCGGGGACTGACCCGGGCCATTGGTTTTTCCGGCAAGACGGTGGCCGGTGCCCTGATGGCGCTGGAAGAGGTGGATGTGGTGATGGCCACCCTGAACCCGGCCTGGCGCGAAGAATGGCCGGTTCTGGAAGCGGCGGCGGCTCAGGGCAAGGCGGTATTGATCAAAAAAGCCTTCAATTCCGGCCATGCCGCCCTTGATGGCGGGGCGGAGGCGGCCTTGCGCCTTTCCCTGACGGCACCGGGCGTGGCCAGTGTGGTCTGCGGCACCATCAGCCCGGCGCATTTGTCGCAGAACGCAGCCCTGGCGCGGAGAATCTGCGCCGGGAGCAGCGGGTGAATGAGACCGGCCTTTCAGCGGCCGGTGGCGCTGCGTGTCATGGCGCGGTCGATGGCGGCGATGACCTCATCGGGATGACTGTAGGGCAGCAGATGTCCGGCATTCTTCAGAACGTGCAGCCGGGCCGCCGGGGCCGTCCGGGCCAGGGGGCGGGAATGGATATCCAGGGAAACCACCCTGTCGCCGTCGCTATGGAGAATTTCCACCGGCATTTTCAGTTCGCCATAGCGTGGTGAAATCCTGCGCAGATAGGGTTTGAGCAGGCGCACATCCTCCGCATTGGCGCGGAAGGAGGCCGGGCGCAGGGCCAGGGCCAGCGGCCCGTCGGCAAAGTAGCGCGGGCTGACGGGATCGGGGGCGAAGGATTCCGCCACTGCCGGGCGGGCCAGTATCAGTCCTGCGGGCATGACCAGTGTTTCGGTCAGAAGTTGCCCGATCAGCGGCCAGACCGGCAGATACCATTTGGCGTCGACCGGTATCGGCCAGGGATAGGTCGCCCCGGCGATACTGACCAGTGCGGCGGTTTCATCGCCCCATTTCAGGCCATAGCTGACGGCGACGGCGCCGCCCCAGGAAAAACCGGCGATCACCGGCCGTTTCACACCGATTTTCTGCAGGGCGGCATGAATGATCTCCGCCTGCCTGCCGGGATCCAGCGGGATGTTCTCATCGCGCTGGCTGTAGCCGTGGCCGGGGCGGTCGATGGCGATAACCCGGTATTTTTTCGCCAGCTCATCGAAAATGGTGGCGCGAAAATCCTCCAGCGTTCCGTTGGCGCCGTGGATCAGCACCAGATCCCGGCCGGATCCTTTCTCGATGTAATGAAGCCTCAGCCCTTCGGCGGTGACAAACCGTCCTGATGGCGGCAGTTTTTCTTCTGCTGTTGTGATCAGGTGGCGGGTCAGGAAAAACAGCCCTGCCAGAACCACAAGCGGCAGGATGATGATTATGGCGAGGGCCTTGATGAGCATTCGGTTTTCCTTGCCGGTTCCTGCACTTTTTCATCGAGGAAATGACGGCCCTGCCGGTCCTCGATCTCGACGATCCAGATATCGGGGTCCCGTGCCGCCTGGCGCTGCAGCAGGGCATCGGCCTCGCTTTCATTAACCGGCGCCGGCCCGGTGATGGTCATCCATTCCCTCTCCCCCTCCGGTGACCACATGGCGCTCAGCACCCAGGCGGTGCCGTCCAGCGGCGTGATCTTGATCAGCGTTGCACCGGCCTGCTCCTCGCCCTTCTTAAGGATGGCGCCATAGGCCCCGGCAGCATATACGCGCCTGAGCAGGGCCTGGATCCATATATCGGTGCGTAGGCGCATTCTGGTTTCATCTCCCTCTTGCTCACGATTCCCACTTGCAGGGTCTGCCCATTGGTTCGTGCCGTCTGTCATGCTATCATCACTCTGATGCCTGCCGGTAATGAGCAGGCACTTCCGGCATCTCAGTTCCCGCCTTATCGGGCGGATATATGGCCAGGGCATGGCAGCCGCTGCGTCAGGGCGAGGCGTTTACGGGATGGGCCGGGATAAGAATATAGCGGGTGATCGGAAAAAACAGCGCTGCGGTAAGGAGAAATGTCCTTCCGCCTGTGTTCTTCATCACGGTTTGGTCGGTGCTCGGGTTCACCGCTGATCCCCGCCGGTTGCTTCCCCGTATAGTTGTTGCAGAAAAGATCAGACGCATGCCGCCGCCGGCGGATGCGCACGAGGCGGCGAGCATGGCAAGGAGACGGGACATGAGAAAAGCAACCACCAAGGCAACGCTTATCGGCAGGATGAAGGGGATGACGCTGCTTGCCGGTGCCCTGATCACGTTTTCCTCCTATCCGGCGCTGGCCCAGTTCATTCCGGTGGAAACCGGTGTCGATCTCGGGGGTGGCCGTATCATTCTGAAAAACAAGAAATCGACGCCCCAGGAGGACTTGTTCGAGACCGACACCAATGAAGTGCTGGCCGATGGCGG
>CAYXDL010000207.1:0-5103 GCA_964463775.1 uncultured Hyphomicrobiales bacterium | reverse complement strand
CAACTGCCCCGGGTCGAGGCCTTGGAATATTCCGTTGCCCTGTTTTCGAAGAAGTTGGTGTGTTCCACGGCGTTGAGCATGACATCGAGCCAGGGCAGGGGATTGTTCTGCACGTCATAGCGCGGCTCAAGGCCAAGCTGGGTCAGGCGGCGGTTGCCGATATAACGGATATAGCGTTTGACCTCATCGGCGCTCAGCCCTTCCATGTCGCCCTGTTCGAAGGCCAGGTCGATGAAGGCATCCTCATGGCTGACAATGGTGTCGCAGGCCTCGTACAGGTCGTTCTGGAAATCCTCGGTCCAGATTTCGGGGTTTTCCTCGATGAAGGTATGGAACAGGCGGATGATCGATTCCGTATGCAGGGATTCATCGCGCACCGACCATGAAATGATCTGGCCCATACCCTTCATTTTATTGAAACGCGGGAAATTCAGCAGAATGGCAAAGCTGGCGAAAAGCTGAAGCCCTTCGGTGAAGCCGCCGAACACCGCCAGCGTCTTGGCCAGATCCGCCGGCGTTTCCGCGCCGAACTGCTGCATGTAGTCGTATTTGTCCTTCATCTGCTTGTAATGCAGGAAGGCCGAATATTCCGTCTCCGGCATGCCGATGGTATCGAGCAGGTGGGAATAGGCGGCGATATGGATCGTTTCCATATTGGAAAAGGCCGCCAGCATCATCTGTACTTCCGTCGGCTTGAACAGGCGCGAATAATGGCGCATGTAGCAATTGTTCACCTCGACATCGGCCTGAGTGAAGAAACGGAATATCTGGGTCAGCAGATTGCGCTCGCTGTCCGTCAGATCCTTCTGCCAGTTCTTGACGTCATCGGCCAGCGGCACTTCCTCGGGCAGCCAGTGAATGCGCTGCTGGGTCAGCCAGGCCTCATAGGCCCAGGGATACTGAAACGGCTTGTAGACGGTGCGTGAATCGAGCAGGGACATGGGGCGATCCGTGTTTCTGTGCGCATGGGGGCCTGACCGGCGGCCGGGGGAAAACGGCCCTTGCCGGCAGGACTACTGGCAGGAGAGGCATTCCTCGTAACGGTTGTCCTCCGCCGGGTTGATCGCGGCGGCGACCAGCGGCAGCGAGGGCTCCTCCCCTTCCGGTTGCAGGACCGCGGTTTCGCGCGCCTGCGGCGCCGTAACCTTTTCCGATACCCGGTCCGCGCGCTGGATGGAGAGGGAGCGGCAGTAATACAGGCTCTTGTTGCCGCTCTTCCAGGCCAGCATGTGCAGGCGGTGCAGGTCGCGCTTGTGAATATCAGCCGGAATGAACAGGTTCAGCGACTGGCCCTGATCGACCATCGGCGTGCGGTCCGCGGCCAGTTCGATCAGCCAGCGCTGATCGATTTCAAAGGCGGTCTTGAATACATCGCGTTCCAGATCGCTGAGGAAATCGAGATGCTGGACCGATCCGCCATTGATGGTGATCGAGGACCAGGTCTCCTCGTCATTGCGGCCGTAATCCTCCAGCAGGGCGGCCAGATGACGGTTGCGGACATTGAAGGAGCCGCTCAGCGTCTTGTGCGTATAGGAATTGGCCGCGATGGGCTCGATCCCCGGGCTGGCGCCGCCGCAGATGATTGAGATCGAGGCGGTCGGCGCCACCGCGGTCTTGTTGGAAAAACGCTCCATGATGCCGTAATCGGCGGCATCGGGGCAGGGGCCGCGTTCCTCTGCCAGAAGGCGCGATGCGGCATCGGCCCCGGCCTTGATATGCGAGAAGATCTGCCTGTTCCACACCTTGGCCATGACGGATTCGATCGGCACCCGCTTGGCCTGCAGGAAGGAATGCAGCCCCATGACGCCCAGCCCGACGCTGCGTTCGCGCATGGCGGAATATTTGGCGTTGTTCATCGATTCCGGGGCGCGGTGGATGAAATCCTGCAGCACATTGTCGAGGAAACGCATCACATCCTCGATAAAACCTTCCTCCTGCTGCCATTCCTCGAATTTCTCGGCATTGAGCGAGGCCAGGCAGCAGACGGCGGTACGCTTGCGTCCACGGTGATCGATGCCGGTGGGCAGCATGATTTCGCTGCACAGATTTGAGGTTTTCACCGTCAGCCCGGCCAGCTTGTGATGCTCGGGCATCATGGAATTGACGCGGTCGATGAAGATCAGATAGGGCTCGCCCGTTTCCACCCGCGCGGTCAGGATGCGGATCCACAGATCGCGGGCCCGAACGCGCCGCTGTACGCTGCGGTCCTTGGGGCTGAGCAGGGCCCATTCCTCGTCGTTTTCCACCGCGCGCATGAAGGCATCGCTGATCAACAGCCCGTGATGCAGGTTCTGGGCCTTGCGGTTGGGATCGCCGCCGGTGGGGCGGCGGATCTCGATGAATTCCTCGATTTCAGGATGATCGACCGGCATGTAAACGGCGGCGCTGCCCCGGCGCAGGGAACCCTGGCTGATGGCCAGGGTCAGGCTGTCCATCACCCGGATGAAGGGAATGACGCCCGATGTCTTGCCGTTCTCGCCGACCTTCTCGCCGATGGAACGCAGGCTGCCCCAATAGCTGCCGATGCCGCCGCCTCTGGAGGCCAGCCAGACATTTTCGTTCCACAGATCGACAATGCCTTCCAGGCTGTCATCGGCTTCATTCAGGAAGCAGGATATCGGCAGGCCGCGTTTGGTGCCGCCATTGCTCAGAATCGGGGTCGAAGGCATGAACCACAGGCGGCTGATATAGTCATACAGACGCTGGGCATGGGCCGAGGAATCGGCAAAATGGCAGGCGACGCGGGCAAACAGATCCTGATAGGATTCGCCGGGCATCAGATAGCGGTCATCGAGAACCGCCTTGCCGAAATCCGTCAGAAGGTCGTCACGGCCGCGGTCGACTTCGACCTTGATTCCCCGTTCGTTTTGGACCGTATCCAGCACTTTTTCTCCCCCGCCCCGGATTCCCGGAAAATGTGAATAAAATCAACCTATTGTGCGCGAATGCGCGTAAGCCACAAGATATTGGATGCCCGGGGCAGCGTCAAGCCCGCAGATGCGGTATTGAAACATTTCCGTCACATGAAGCGGCTGCCTGGGCAGGCCGGATGCGGGCGGCGGAAGATATAGCGGTTTTCCGGAATATGTACAGGCGCATTTCATTCGTTCGTTCCCCGCATTGTTTACCGTCATGCGGGGCGGTTGCGTCGCCCTCTGCCGCACCCTTGGCCTTTGGTGTATAATCTGCAATTCTATGGGCTTGGCGCGATGGCGGCAGGGGGCGGCAATGCTTGTGAAATTTCCCGGCAGACAGGAACCGGCGGCGGATGCCGAACAGCCGCGGCCCCGGCCGCAGCCTCTGCCACGCCCCGTCCGTTTTGTGGCGTTGGCCGTGGCGGCGGGCTGGCTTCTGGCCTGCGCGTATTACGTGCAGGAATTCATCGGCTGGGGAAATCTGCTGCAGATGCTGCCGCACGAACTGGGCGGCTTCATTGCCGGTGTCATGGCGCCCTTGCTTCTTGAGGCGGTCTTATTGCTGTTCTGGCGCAATGAACGTGACCGGCGCAACAGCCGTCAGGCTCTGGCATCGGTGCTGGAGGAGCTCTCCTATCCGGGGCCGGAGCATGAGGCACGCATTCTCGGCCTTGTCACGGCGCTGCGCCGTGGCGCCGATGATCTGAAGGCGGGCGAACGTCAGGCCGTTCAGGGGCTGGAGGAGGCGGGTGAGCAGCTTTCTGCCCGCTACCATGACCTGATGAAGCTCGGCCAGCAGGCCCGGGATCAGTTCTCCCTGTCCGTGCGTTGGGTCGCTGAACGCAATGAGGAACTGGAGCGTCTGGTTGCCCGCATGCGCGAGGATGGCGCCGTGCTGGAACGTCTGCTGGGCGGACGGATGGAGGAGTTGTCCGGCTTCATTTCATCCGCGGGCGAGAAGCTGACGGCATTTTCCGATGAAATCGGCCGCCGCCGCGATGGCCTGGAAGAGGATATGCGCCACAGCTTGGAAAAGGCACGTGAGGCCGGGGCGGCGCTCGATGATGTCGGTGCCCGGCTCGGCCTGGCCGTTGACGGGGCGCTGAACCGCCTGCGCGAGGCCGGCGCCGGGCTGCAGCAGCAGGGGGATGCTTCAGAAACGCTCATCCAGCGCCTGAACACGGGCATCGGCGCCGCGGCCGAGGCCTTGCAGCGGCGTATCGATCAGATCGATGCGGCATCGGCGCGGGCGCAGGATATGGCCCGCATGGCCGGGGATGGCCTGCAGCGCCAGGCGTCGGAGATCGATGCCGCTGCCATCACCGCCGCGCATTCCATGTCGCAGGTCGGCGATGTGCTCATTGAACGAACCCGGGCGCTGAGCCGTCAGATCGATGCCCTGAACGATGCCGCCCGCAACAGCGATGAGCAGGCGGAGGTCAGCAGCCGCAATATCGCCCGCTCCCTGAACATGCTGATCGGGGAGGCGCAGAAACTGGGACAGGAAGCAGAGGCGGTGGCCCTGGGTCTGGGGGCGCAAAGCGACCGCCTGGCGCTGGCCGGTAACGATCTTGGTGCCGCCGGGGAACGGGCGGCGGAGCGTTTGGGCAAGGCATCCCGTCAGGCGATGCAGGAGGTGATGTCGGCGATAGAACGCAGCAGCCGCCAGACGGAGGAGACCCTTTCTGCCACCCGCGCCATGCTGGAGGAGGGGCTGGAAAAGGTGGCGGCCGCCTTCGCCGGGGTGGAGGGGCGCGCCGATACCGCCAACCGCCGCCTGGGGCAACTGCAGACGGCGGCCGAACGCGGGCAGGAGGTGCTGAGAGAGGCGGCGGAGGAAAACCGCCGCAATGCCCATGCTTTGGGGGCCGATTATCAGCGTATTTACGAGCAGCTTGAGCGCATGGGCCGCGATGTTCAGGCCCTTGCCGCCGACAGCACCGAACAGATGCAGAGGCAGATGCGTGATTTCGCGGCACTTAGTGAGACCACAGCCGCCCTGACAGTGAAGATCGGGCAGGCTTTGGGCGAGGGATCGCGCCATTTTGCCGAAACCACCATGCAGACCGGCACCCAGGCGATACGCACCGGCGACATGCTGCGTGAGGAGGCGGAGAAGCTGGGGCGGACGGCTCAGGAAATGGCCGGTAATCTGGAAACGGCGGCGGCCCGGGCTCAGGCCCATTTC
>CAYXDL010000206.1:0-5163 GCA_964463775.1 uncultured Hyphomicrobiales bacterium | reverse complement strand
TCCACGTCCTCGGTGCCGATTTCGATATCCATGGCATCGATATCGGCGAAGCGCTTGAAGAGAACGGCCTTGCCTTCCATCACCGGCTTGGAGGCCAGCGCCCCGAGATTGCCGAGCCCCAGAACCGCCGTACCATTGGAAATGACGGCGACCATGTTGCCCTTGGCGGTGTAGTCATAGGCGGTATCGGGATTGTCCCGGATCGCCAGGCAGGGGGCGGCGACACCGGGTGAATAGGCCAGCGACAGATCAGCCTGGGTGGTCAGTGGTTTCGTGGGGGTGATTTCCACCTTGCCCGGCTTGCCCTCGGTGTGAAACTTCAGTGCCTCTTCATATAGCTGGTCGCGCTTTTCGTCGCTCATCATTCCCATCCCGGGTCTGTTTGTTTGCCCATGGCCATGGCCGTTTCCCCTGCTCCGGACGGGTTTTGATACCCGCGAATCGGAAGCCTCGAATCATCATAAGCAGAATGCCGGGCGGAAAAAACAGGCCAGGCTGCCGCAGCGCCATTTTCCGGGGGGATCGGCCCCCCGGGTGACTTTTGCGCCGCAGCGGCTATTTTGAAGCGGCAGTTTTCGGCAAACCGGCATGGAAAGGGTCATCGTGAGCGCAGGACAGGGCGGAAAGGGCAGGAAGACGGCGGCTTCGGGGCCGACGCCGATGATGGCGCAGTATCTGGATATCAAGAGCGCCCATCCCGATTGCCTGCTGTTTTATCGCATGGGCGATTTCTACGAACTGTTCTTCGATGATGCGCTGAAGGCCTCAAAGGCACTGGACATCACACTGACACGCCGGGGCAAGCATCTGGGCGAGGATATCCCCATGTGCGGTGTGCCGGTGCATTCGGCCGAATCCTATCTGCTGCGTCTGATCGAAAAGGGCTACCGGGTCGCGGTCTGTGAGCAGGTCGAGGATCCGGCGCAGGCGAAGAAACGCGGCGCCAAATCCGTGGTCCGCCGCGAGGTGATCCGCGTCGTCACCCCCGGCACACTGACCGAGGACAGCCTGCTGGAAACCCGTGCCAACAATTATCTGGCGGTGCTGGCGCGTGCGGCGGGAGGGCTGGCGCTGGCCTGGGTCGATATTTCGACCGGCGTGGTGTCGGTCATGGAAACGGATGAGAAGCGCCTGGGCGCGGATATGGCGCGCCTTCATCCCGGCGAGCTGGTCCTGCCGGAGTCCCTGGCCGCGGCGGATTGGGGTTTTGATCTGAGCGAGCCTCTTGCCAATGGGCGTGCCTCGCTCAGCATTCAGCCGGATTCCCGCTTCGACAGCCGGGCCGGAGAGCACCGGCTGAAAACCCTTTATGGTGTTGCCACCCTCGATGCCTTTGGCCGCTTTTCCCGGGCAGAGATTGCGGCACTGGGGGCGCTGGTCGATTATGTGGAACTGACGCAGAAGGGCCGCCTGCCGGTTCTGCGCCCGCCGCAGAAGCTGAAGGCCTCGGGCGTGATGGCGATCGATGGGGCGACCCGGCGCAATCTGGAAATCACCCGCAACCTGTCGGGGGGGAAAAAGGGCACGTTGCTGCACAGCATCGATCTGACCGTCAGCGGCCCCGGTGCCCGGTTGCTTGCCGCCCGGATCGGTGCGCCGCTGACCGATAGGGAGGCGATCAACCGCCGCCTCGATGCCGTGGCCGCTTTCAGCGATGATGCGGATATCCGCGCCCGCCTGCGCGAGGTGCTGTCGGCCTGTCCGGACATCGAACGTTCCCTGTCGCGGATATCGCTCGGCCGTGGCGGGCCGCGCGATCTTGCCGCCATCCGCGACGGGCTGGCCAGGGGCTGGGCGGTGCGCGATCTGCTGCGTGGTCAGGACAATCCGGCCCTGTCCTCCCTGCTGGCGGGGCTGGATATTCCCCATCCCCTGCTGGAAGAGCTGGAGCGCGCCCTGGATGCCGATCTGCCGCTGCAGGCGCGCGATGGTGGGTTCATCATTCGTGGCTACGATCCGGCGCTGGACGAGCTACGCCAGCTTCGCGATGAAAGCCGCCGCCATATTGCCGCCCTGCAGGCGAAATATGCCGCGCTCAGCGGGGTGTCGTCCCTGAAGATCCGCCACAACAATGTGCTCGGCTATTTCATCGAGGTGACCTCCCGCCACGCGCCGGCGATGAAGGAGCCCTTCATTCACCGCCAGACCATGGCCAATGCCGTGCGCTACACTACCGGCGAGCTGGCGGAGCTGGAGGAAAAGATCCGCTCCGCCGGTGAGAAGGCCCTGGCGCGGGAGGTGGAGCATTTCGAGCGTCTCTGCGCCCTGGTTCTGGATCAGGCCCGTTCCCTTGGTGATATCGCGATGACGCTGGCGCGTCTCGATGTGGCGGCGGCGCTGGCGGAACTGGCGGTGCGGCGTCATTATACCCGTCCCGAGATCGATGAGAGCACGGCCTTCGAGGTTGTCGCCGGGCGTCACCCGGTTGTGGAGGCGGCGCTGGAGAGCGAAGGCGAAAACGCCTTCATTCCCAATGACTGCCGCTTGGGCGAGGATGAGCGGCTGTGGCTGATCACCGGGCCGAACATGGCCGGCAAATCGACCTTTCTGCGTCAGAATGCCCTGATTGCCGTTCTGGCGCAGATGGGATCCTTCGTGCCGGCTGAGCGGGCGCGCATCGGTATCGTCGACCAGCTTTTCAGCCGGGTCGGTGCCGCCGATGATCTGGCGCGCGGGCGATCCACCTTCATGGTGGAGATGGTGGAGACGGCGGCGATCCTCAATCAGGCGGGCCCCCGTTCATTGGTGATTCTGGACGAGATCGGGCGCGGCACCGCCACCTATGACGGCCTGTCGATCGCCTGGGCCACGGTGGAGCATCTGCATGAGGTCAACCGCAGCCGCGCCCTGTTTGCCACCCATTATCATGAACTGACGGTGCTTTCAGCCAAACTGCCGGCACTGGGCAATTATACGGTCAGGGTGCGGGAATGGCAGAATGAGGTGATCTTCCTTCATCAGCTGGGCCCGGGTGCTGCCGATCGTTCCTACGGTATTCAGGTGGCCCGGCTGGCGGGACTGCCGCCGGCGGTTCTGGAGCGGGCGGAAGCCGTGCTGCAGGGGCTGGAACAGGGTGAGGCCTCCAGCGCCGCGGTGCGGCTGGCCGATGATCTGCCCCTGTTCGCCGCCATGCCCGCCCGCCGGGAACCGCCGCCATTATCACCCGTTCAGCAGCGCCTTGAGGCCATCAACCCCGATGACCTGACCCCGCGCGAGGCGCTGGATCTTCTCTATGAGCTGAAAAATCTGGCACAGGAAAAAAACCACGGGGAATGAAGTCTTCCTCATAACGGCTATAATGAGATGACGTCGCGATCAGCCGGCAGGAGGAATGAATGAGGGCCTATTGCTGCGATCATCCCGGCTCCGGCCGGGTGGAGGGCCATCAGATGGCCGATCCCTCTCCGGGGGCGGGGGAAATATTGCTCAGGGTGCGTGCCTGCGGCGTCTGCCGTACGGATCTGCATCTTGTCGATGGGGAACTGCCCGATCCTCTTGCCGGTGTTATCCCGGGCCATGAAATCGTTGGCGAGGTGGTGGAAACGGGTCCGGATGTTCCTGACGAATTTCGCCCCGGCATGCGCATCGGTGTGCCATGGCTGGGATTTGCCTGCGGTGAATGTGCCTATTGCCGCCGCGGGCAGGAAAACCTGTGTCCCGGCGCCCGCTTCACCGGTTATCAGCGTCATGGCGGTTATGCCGAACTGGCTGTGGCCGATGCCCGTTTCTGCTTTCCCCTGCCCGATTTCTATTCGGATGTGGAGGCGGCACCGCTGCTCTGCGCCGGCCTGATCGGTTATCGCGCTTATCGTCGTGCCGGTTTCGGCAGGGAGGTGACCATCGCCGGGCAGCGCATCGGCCTGTATGGTTTTGGCGCCGCGGCCCATATCATTGCCCAGGTCGCCCGCCATCAGGGGCATGAGGTGCTGGCTTTCACCCGCCCCGGCGATGAGGCCGCGCAGGATTTTGCCCGTTCGCTCGGCGCTGTCTGGGCCGGAGATTCGGATTGCCTGCCGCCCGCACCGCTCGATGCCGCGATCATCTTCGCACCCCTCGGCGCGCTGGTGCCGATGGCACTGAAGGCGGTGCGTCCGGGCGGGCGGGTGGTCTGTGCCGGTATTCATATGAGCGACATTCCCTCCTTCCCTTACGCGGATCTGTGGATGGAGCGGGAAATTCTCTCCGTGGCCAACCTGACGCGCCAGGATGCGCGCGAATTCCTTGCACTGGCGCCAAAGGTGCCGGTGCGCACCGAAACCCATGCCTATCCGCTGGATGCGGCCAATGACGCTCTGGCCGATCTGCGTAAAGGGCGCTTTACCGGCGCGGCGGTGCTGGTGCCCTGACGGCACGGTGAGCGCTGGCGGCCTCCGGAAAGCTCTGCTATGTCTGGGCCGGCAGCCGAAGGGATGGACCTGATCAATGGCACAAGTGAAGAACCGCCGCGCGATCATCGACCGCCGCGCCCTGAATACAACGCTGGAGGCGCTGTCCGGGGCCGCGGATCCGCAATCGCCCGATTGCCGTGCCAAAGTGCTTGCAGCGCTCAAGGATGCGCTGGAAGCAGGGCGGGCGGAACTGACACGCCGCCTGCACGAGGGTGAGGCAGGCGACATCAATGCCCGTGGCCAGGCCTATCTTGTCGATCAGATCATCCGTTCGATTTTCGAGTTTGCCACGCTGAGGGTGTTCCGGGCCTCAATCCCGACGGCGTCGGAACATATGTCGGTTGTTGCCGTCGGCGGTTACGGCCGGGGTGAGATGGCGCCGTTTTCGGATGTCGATCTGCTGTTTCTGCTGCCCTACAAGCAGACGCCCTGGGGGGAGAGCGTCGTCGAATATATTCTTTATCTGCTATGGGATCTGCGCCTGAAGGTGGGCCATGCCACCCGCACCGTCGATGACTGCATCCGTCTGGCGCGTAACGACATCACCATCCGCACCGCCCTGCTCGAAGCGCGGCTGGTCTGCGGCGACCAGCGTCTGTTTACGGAGTTGAAAACCCGCTACCAGAAGGAGGTCGTCAAAGGCCATGGGCCGGAATTCGTCGAACTGAAACTGGCCGAACGCGATGAACGCCATGAGAAATACGGCGATACCCGCTATGTGGTCGAACCCAATCTGAAGGAAGGCAAGGGGGGGCTGCGCGATCTGCACACCCTG
>CAYXDL010000205.1:0-5170 GCA_964463775.1 uncultured Hyphomicrobiales bacterium | reverse complement strand
TTGGCGTTGCTGGCCCGGCCGTGGTTTTCCGCCTCAAGTTCGTCATCGCGGGCGACGAAACCGCCGCCAATGGAATAATAAATCTCGCTCAGCAGGGTTTCGTCCTGTGCGTCCCAGGCGGTAAAGCGCATGCCATTGGCATGCCCCGGCAGTTTTTCCTCCATCAGGAACAAAAGGTCGCGGGATTCAATGAATCCGATCTCATGCTTTCCGAACAGTTTCAGGCGCTGGCGGGCGCGGATATCGCCGATAATATCGCTGATGCGGTCCGGATCGACCTTGTCAGGCACTTCGCCCGCCAGGCCAAGAAGGATGGCCGTATCCGTGGCATGACCGTGTCCGGTCAGGGCCAGGGATCCGTAAAGGCAGACACCGACACGGGCCGTGTCGTTCAGTTTTCCCGCCGCCTGCAGGGTATGGAGAAACCGGTTGGCCGCCCACATCGGTCCCACGGTATGTGAGCTCGACGGGCCGATGCCGATTTTGTACAGGTCGAAAAGGGAAATGATCATCCGGGGTCCGTCATCCTTTCGGGGTCAGGGCCAGATGGCCCGCGGCCTGTTCCAGCCAGTCCACCATGTAACCGAAATAGGAGGGGCGCAGCAACATGACAATGCGCTCTTCCGCCGCCCGGTGCAGAATGACCGGCACATGGGCGAAGCGGGTGCCGATGCAGGCGCTGCCGGTTATGTCGCCGGGGGCAATGCTGGTACCGCCTGTCAGGATGTCATCGACGGCAGGCCCGCCAAGGATCAGGGCGCTGTACTGATGATCCATGCGTATGACGGCGGCATGCAGCCCGGCCAGTTCCCGGTGCAGGGCTTCTTCCAGTTCATCGCCACGGGCGGGATCGGTGCGGATCAGCCATTCATCGGGTCCCAGCCATAAAATGCGGCGGTCATTGCCGGTGCTCATGGTGCAGGCGTTCACGGGCAGGGGCAGGCCGCAGGCGGCCTCCACCGCGGCGGTGAATTTTTCATCCCCGGCATCGCCGCGCAGATTGATGCATGCCTGCAGGGGGGCTGCTTCGGCGTTCAGGGCGCCGGCGCTGATGACGGTGAAGTGCGAAAGCGTGGTGTGCCTTGTGTCAGTCATGCAGCCGTTTTCCTTCCTCGTCATAAAAGACCGGCGCGACGATGCGTGCGGGCCTTACCCCGTCGAGGGTGTGAATATAGACGGTCTCGCCCATGCGATTCCGCCCCCCGGCCACCAGGGCCAGGGCGATGGGCCGGTTCAGGTGGGGGCTGGCATAGCTGGAGGTGACATGGCCGATGGCCTTCACCGGTTTTACCGTATCGGCGCCCGGTGATATCTGACCGCCTTCCTCCAGCGGGGCCGGGTTGTCGTCGGCAGTGGCAAGACCGACAAGCTGACGCCGGTCGGCGCGCAGATTGTCGCCCCGGAACATCACCGTGCTGCCGATGAAATGTTTTTTCGTCGATACCATACGCCCGTAGCCCATATCGGCGGGCGTTTGTTCGCCATCCGTATCCTGCCCGATGATGATATAACCCTTTTCAGCGCGCAGGACATGCATGGCCTCGGTACCATAGGGGGTCAGCCCTTCTCCGGTGCCTGCGGCAAGAACGGCATCCCACACCTGTTCCGCCTCGTGCCAGGGGATGTTGATTTCATAGGAAATCTCGCCGGTGAAGCTGATGCGGAAAATGCGTGCCATCGTTCCGGCGATTTCGGCATTCCTCATGCTCATATGCGGAAAAGAATCATCGGACAGGTCCAAAGCCGGGCAGAGCGAAGCGAGAATGCCGCGTGCCTTCGGCCCGGTCAGGGTCAGGGTGGACCATGCCTCGGTGACCGAGGTGACATAAACCTTCAGCTCCGGCCATTCGCTTTGCAACCAGTCCTCGAACCAGGCGAAAACGGCGGCGGCATTGCCGGTGGTGGTGGTCAGATAGTAGTGACCCTCCGCCAGCCGGGTGACGACGCCGTCATCGAACAGATGCCCGTCCTCATGGCACATCAGGCCATAGCGGCAGCGGTGCAGCCCCAGTTTCTTGAAACCGTTGACATAGAAGCGGTTGAGAAACTCACCCGCATCCGGACCATGCACCTCTATCTTGCCCAGGGTCGAGGCATCGATGATGCCTGCCGCCCGGCGCACCGCCAGGCATTCGCGTGCCACGGCCTCCGCCTCCGTTTCTCCGGGGTGGGGGTAGCAATAGGGCCGCCGCCATTGACCGACATTCTCGAAGACGGCGCCCGCGCGCTCATGCCAGCCGTCAAGCGCTGTCCTGCGCAGCGGAGAGACAAGGCGCCCCACGGCGCGCCCGGCCAGGGCGCCGAAGGTGACCGGCGCATAGGGCGGGCGAAAGGTGGTGGTGCCGGTTTCCGGGATGCTTCGCCCTGTCTGTGCCGCCAGCAGGGCCAGGGCATTGACGTTTGAGGTGCGCCCCTGATCGGTTCCCATGCCGGTGGTCGTGTAGCGCTTGACATGTTCGACGGACTTGTAACCCTCGCGTGCTGCCAGGGCGATGTCATCGGCGGTGACGTCGTTCTGCAGATCGACAAAGGCCTTGTGCCGCCTGCCATCGTTGTAATCGACCTGCCACAGGGGGCGGATCGCGGCGGGATCGCCCTCCCGTGCCGTGTCACCGATGTCGGGTATGGGGGCGGGCGATGGCGTGTATCCCAGGTCGCGGGCAATTCTTTCCGCCGTCTGCACGGCCTGAGGCAGCAATTCCCCAAGGGTGAAGCGGCCGCTGGCCGCGCCGATGACGCTGACCGGCCTGTCGATGGTATCGGGGATGAAACAGGCCCGGGCGTCATCATAGGCCAGCTTGCCCTGTGCCTGGCTGAACAGATGCACCGCCGGATTCCAGCCGCCGGACATCATCAGCAGATCGCAGGCGATCCGCTGTCCGCCGGAAGCGGCAATGATGCCGTTTTCATCAATTGGGGCAATCTCCACGCCCGACAGGTCGCGCCCGCCATGGGTGGTACGGATGCCATACCCGGCAAAAACCCCGATGCCTAGGGCTGCCGCCCGTTCCTGTAATGCCGGATCGGTCTCGCGGCGGATATCAACGATATGTGTGACATTCAGCCCGGCATTGGCGCAGTCGAAAGCCTGATGCCAGGCATTGTCGTTATTGGCGAACAATACCGCCTGGCGGCCGGCGCGCACGGCAAAGCGTTTCAGATAGCTGCGCACGGCTGATGCCAGCATGACGCCGGGGCGGTCATTGCCTTCAAACACCAGCGGGCGCTCATGGGCGCCGGTGGCGATCAGCACATGGCGGGCGCGGATCCACCACAGGCGCTGGCGGATGGCGCCCTGACGCGCCTGGGGGGCGAGATGGTCGCTGACGCGTTCCACCGCCGCGGCGAAGTTCTGATCATACAGGCCGAACAGGGTGGTGCGTGTTATCAGGGCGATGTTCTCATGGGCGGCGATGGCCGAAAGCTGGTCTTTCAGCCATTCCCGGCCCGGCCGGCCGTCGATTTCATAATCGCCGTCGGGCAGCAGCCCGCCGGGATGCGGCCCCTCGTCGAGAATCATGACCGACAATCCCGCCCCGGCGGCGGCCAGCGCCGCGCTCAGCCCTGCCGGGCCCGCGCCGATGATCAGCAGATCGGTGCGGGCGTGGCGGTGATCATAGGCTTCAGGGTCTGCCGTCTCCGGTGCCCGCCCCATCCCCGCCAGACGGCGGATCAGCGGTTCATAATAGCGCATCCAGAAGGATTGCGGGTGCATGAAGGTCTTGTAATAGAACCCGGCGACGAAGACGGAGGAAAGCAGGTTGTTGATGACCCCGATATCGAAGCGGACCGATGGCCAGGCATTGACGCTGCGGGCGCTGAGGCCGTCATACAGCTCGATCTCGGTGACGCGCAGATTGGGGGTGGAGAAGGGGCCGTCCTCAAGCTGCACCAAGCCGCAGGGATCCTCGCCCCCGGCGCCGATCAGCCCCCGCGGGCGGTGATACTTGAAGCTGCGGGCGATCAGGCGCACGCCGTTGGCCAGAAGGGCACTGGCCAGCGTATCCCCCTGAAAGCCGCTGTAACGGGTACCGTTGAAGGTGAAGTGGATGGGGCGGCTCCGGTCGATCAGCCCACCCTCGCCAAGGCGCGCGGTCATGTTCTGTCCTCCTCCGCTGCGGGGCGGGTCATGGCCTCCTCCGGATCGGGCGGTGTCTCGTCATAGCGGAAGGATCCGGCGATCCGGTGACTGACCGTATGGCGCAGAACGTTGAACCAGCGACGGCAGCCCGCATCATGGCACCAGCGTTCCAGGTGCCAGCCTTTGGGGTTGGAGCGCATGTAGAGATAATCGGCCCATTCCTCGTCGCTGATGGTGCTGTCGGGAGATGGCGGGATGCGGTTCGCCTCCCCGCCATAGCGGAATTCGGTTTCCTCGCGTGGTCCGCACCAGGGGCAGGTGATGTAAAGCATGGCCTGTTGCTTCCTGTATTGGCCCTAATGGGCGACGCCCGCGGCGCCGTGCTCGTCGATCAGGGCGCCGCGCGTGAAACGGTTTAGGGAAAACGGTGCCGCCAGATCATGCGGCTGTCCGGTGGCAAGCATATGCGCCGTGACCCAGCCCGAACCCGGCGTCGCCTTGAACCCGCCGGTGCCCCAGCCGCCATTGATGAAAAGCCCCTCGACGGGGGTGCGGTCGATGATCGGCGAGGCATCGGGGCAGGTATCGACGATTCCGCCCCAGTTGCGCATCATGCGCAGACGGCTGAAACTGGGAAACAGTTCCTTCAGGGCCGCGATCTGGTCGGTGACAATGGGCAGTGAGCCCCGCTGGGCATAGGAATTATAGGCATCGATTCCGGCACCGATCACCAGTTCGCCCTTGTCCGACTGGCTGACATAGACATGAACGGCGCCCGACATGACCACGCAGTCGAGCACCGGCTTGATCGGTTCCGAGACCAGCGCCTGCAACGGGTGGCTTTCGATCGGCAGGCGCAGTCCCGCCATGGCCGCGACGACGGAGCTGTGCCCGGCGGTGATGATGGCGACCTTATCCGCCCGTATCGGCCCCCGGCTGGTCTGCACGCCGGTAATGCGCCCGCCCTCGATATCCATGCCGGTGACTTCGCAGTTCTGGATGATGTGCACGCCGCGGTCATCCGCGGCACGGGCAAAGCCCCAGGCCACCGCATCATGCCGGGCGATGCCGCCGCGCCGCTGCAGGGCC
>CAYXDL010000204.1:0-5181 GCA_964463775.1 uncultured Hyphomicrobiales bacterium | reverse complement strand
TGGCCGCCGGCGGCCGGCCGTTCAGTGCCTCTCCCGCCTCGCGCAGGGTGGAAAGACTGCTCTGCCAGATGTCTTCCGGATCGTGTTCCACCCAGCCGTCATCGGGAAAGATCTGGCGGAATTCCTGCTGGCTTTGCGCGATTACGGTGGCGTCGGCGCCGAACAGCATGCACCGGCTGCTGGTGGTTCCCTGGTCAATCGCCAGAATGGCATCCCGTGTCATGCGGCTCCCCCCTTGGTTTGGTTTTATGCTGATGCGGAGGATGATTTTTCATTTTGGAACAGGCTTTGGCAATTAGAATATTCACCTGGAATATTCGCCTGTGGGGAATTTCGTGTCCTCCCAGGTGAAAATGGGGATGACTTCTTGCGCATGTGGTGTTCGTGGTATATTCGTTATCGAACATAATTTTCGCAAACCAATAAGCGGGTGATCAGGTGAAGGAAGACGCGCTGTATGATATCGCCATTATCGGCGGCGGCATAAACGGCGCCGGTATCGCCCGCGATGCTGCCGGGCGGGGGCTTTCCGTCCTGTTGTGCGAACGTGACGATCTCGGCGGGGCGACGTCTTCGGCCAGTACCAAACTGATTCACGGCGGGTTGCGGTATCTCGAACATTATGAATTCCGCCTGGTGCGTGAAGCCCTGCGCGGGCGCGAGGTCCTTCTGCGCGCCGCACCACATATCATCTGGCCACTGCGCTTTGTGCTGCCCCATGTCAGGGGGCTGCGCCCGGTATGGATGATTCGTGCCGGGCTGTTTCTTTACGATCATATCGGCGGACGCAGGATGCTGCCGCCGACAGAAACGGTGCGTCTGTCCCGCCATCCGGCAGGAAGGGCGCTGAGCGACCCTGATCATATCGGTTTCATCTATTCAGACTGCTGGGTACAGGATTCGCGTCTGGTGGTGCTGAACGCCATGGATGCCGCCGCGCGCGGTGCCGATATCAGGGTGCGTACCGAATGCACCGCCGCCCGGCGTGAAAACGGCATGTGGGTGGTGGATCTTGCCGGCCCTGAGGGTACGGCGCGCATCCGTGCCCGCAGTCTGGTCAACGCTACCGGACCGTGGTGCAACAGCTTTCTGCAGGATGTGCTGCATGAACGCAGCACCGGCAGTATCCGCATGATCAAGGGCAGCCACATCGTGGTGCCGAAGCTGTTCGATCATTCCTGGTGCTATATTTTCCAGAACCCGGACGGCCGCATTGTATTCGCCATCCCTTACGAACAGGATTATACCCTGATCGGCACGACGGAGGCCGATTTCGACGGCGATCCGCGTACTGTGCGGATATCGGATGAGGAATGCCGCTATCTCTGCGATCTTTCCAACAGCTATTTCAGCCGCAGGATCACGCCTGCCGATGTCGTGTGGTCCTATTCCGGGGTCCGTCCGCTGTATAGCGACGGGACGGAGGATGCCAGCGCCGTTACCCGCGATTATGTGCTGAAACTGTCCGGCGACAAGGGGCAGGCGCCGCTTCTGAACATTTTCGGCGGCAAGATCACCACCTACCGCCGGCTGGCGGAATCGGCCATGAGCAAACTGTGTCCGGTTCTTGGCCATGCCGATGAGCGCTGGACGGAGGATGTGTTCCTGCCGGGTGGGGATCTGGGTGAGGGCGGGTTTGATGGCTTTCTGGCGCGGTTTGGCGATACACATCCCTGGCTGCCGCAGAGCATGGCCTGGCGTCTGGTGCGCAATTACGGCAGCAGGGCAAAGGAGATTATTGGCGAGGCGCGTTCCCTCGACGATCTGGGGCAGCATTTCGGCGGCGACTTTTACGAGGCCGAGGCCCGCTATCTGATCGAGCACGAATGGGCGCGCAGTGCCGAGGATATTCTCTGGCGGCGCAGCAAGCTGGGGCTGCATCTGGAACCTGCCGCCGTGCAGGCCCTGACGGCCTGGTGTGCGGAACGTGATGATGTTCCGGCCGAAGAAAGCCGTGGCCGGGCGGGTGGCGGATAGCGGTTCCGCCAGCGCCCTGCGGTCAGGGGGGCGTGTCAGGATCCTGCGGCGGCCGCGATTTCGCGTGCCGTCGGCAAAGGAGTGATCCGATCCGCTGTGTCCTGATATCCGGCCTCACCTTCCCGTGCCAGTGAGGATAATACGGCAACCACACATTCATGCGGGGCCAGACCGGCGGCGGCATGACGGGCGGCATGCAGGCAGGCCGCGGTGCCGGGGCTGATCCACAATCCACTGCGGGCGTGAAATTCGCGGGCGGTCCGCCCGCATTGCCCGGCGGATAGGCGTATGGCGGTCATGCCGTGATGCCCTCTGGCCGGCGTGGTGCCGGAAACCGAGGCTTCGATAAGGCTCAGCTCTCTGCCGATCTTTCCGGCGTATTTTCTCAGGCTCGTGGTGATGGCGGCAAAGGCTTCCCGTGGCTGCGGTTCCATGATCAGCGATGCGGGTGTGGTGCCGCCGCTGAGCGCCTTGACCTGTCGGGTGATTTCGCGTGCCGTGGTGCGGATATGAAACCGCCGCAGCAGGGCATTGTCACGCGGGTCGGCATAATGCCGGTCAGGGTGCCGGCGTTGCAGGGCGGCGGCTTTCTGCAGGATGACGCCTGGCTCATCACCGTCAGGATGCACTTCGGCCCCGAGGCGTTTCAGCCGGGCGATCAGCCCGGGCGGTGTGGCGCTGTTCATGATCAGGGAACACCCCGCCCCCATTTCGGTGCACAAGGTGGCCAGCGACAGGGCCAGCCCCGGGCCGGCCGGAGAGAGGATGTGCGGAGGATGACCGCCCTTTTCCCCGTTCCGGACCAGGATTTCGTGCATCATGAGCAGGGCGTCGCGGTCGTGGATCGAGCCGGTCGGGTTTTCGATTTCCATCTTGGCCAGAATCCGCCCGCCATTGCCGCTGCCGGGAATTTCCACCATGGCGGTGCCGCCTGTCCGCTCCGCCCATGCGGACAGGGCGGGATGGCGTTTCAGAATGTTCCGGTCCAGGTAACGGGCCGGGCCATGGTTGCGGATTGCGGCCAGGGAGATGCGTCTGCCGCTGCCTTCCAGTCCGCGCATGGTGGTCCGGGCCGGCAGGGCGTAGCGGTAATCGTGGGGAATGCTGGAATTCATCATGCCATCCTTTTCATGCAGGTTGGCAAATGCTTCCACAGGGCGGGGGAGGGGGCAATCGCCTCATACCGGGATATCGTCAGCCCTGTAGGGTGGCTGAAGCGGGCATGAAAAAAACCCCGGCCTCGTTCAAGACCGGGGTTTTCAGAATGGTCGGAGTGAGTGGATTCGAACCACCGGCCCCCGCCTCCCGAAGACGGTGCTCTACCAGGCTGAGCTACACTCCGCTGGCAAGGCCCGCCTTATAGCCTGAACCATTCGTTTCCGCAAGGGGGCGGGCAATGAAAATATGGAATTTCCCGGGGCTTTTTCAATGGCCGCGGGAAATGCTGAAATCGACCGCTTCAAGCATGGCGTCGCGAATGTCGCTTTCGGGAAAAATCGCCAGGGCATCGCAGGCGATCTTGCCGTAATGGCGGGCCCGCTCAACCGTGTCGGTCAGTGCATCGCGCTTGTGCAGCAGTTCCTGCGCCTGTTCCAGATCGCCGTCGCGCTGATCCAGATCCTCCAGACAGCGTTTCCAGAAACGGCGTTCCTTGTCATCGCCGCGGCGGAAGGCCAGCACTACCGGCAGGGTGATCTTTCCTTCCCGGAAATCATCGCCGACCGTCTTGCCAAGGCGTGATTGCTCGGCCGAATAATCGAGGCCGTCATCGACAAGCTGAAAGGCGATGCCGAGATTGCGGCCATAGCTTTCCAGGGCCTCGGATTCGAGGCGCGGCCGTTCCGCCACCTCGGCCCCCACCCTGCAGGCGGCGGCGAACAGGGCGGCGGTCTTGGAGGCGATCACCTCCAGATAGGCGTCCTCGGAAGTGTCGGTGTCATTGGCGGTCATCAGCTGCAGGACCTCTCCTTCGGCAATGACGGCCGAGGCATCGGAGAGAATGCGCAGCACCTCAAGCGAACCGTCGGCGACCATGAGCTGGAAAGCGCGGCTGAACAGAAAATCCCCGACCAGAACGCTGGCCTTGTTGCCCCAGACGGCATTGGCGGTTTCCTGCCCGCGGCGCAGATCGCTTTCATCGACGACATCATCATGCAGCAGGGTGGCCGTGTGAATGAATTCGACACAGGCGGCGAGGCGGACATGGCGATCGCCCTTATAGCCGCACATGCGCGCCGAAGCCAGGGTCAGCAGCGGGCGCAGCCTCTTGCCGCCGGAGGCGACGATATGCCCGGCCAGCGTGGGAATCAGCGGTACGCGGCTTTTCATGTGCAGAAGGATTTCGCGATTGACCCGCTCCAGATCATCGCTGACCAGGGAAATCAGATTATTGAGGCTGCCGGCAGTTTTTGCCCCAGCATTTTTATCCAAGGGTACGATTATCGCCACGCCGTCATCCGTAATTTCTGTTTCGGGCGGTTTTCCGCCGGTTGTGTCCTGCTATACCGGCAAGAGCCGGAATGATGCCGGACGGTATCGCCACGAAACCAGATGTCAGAAACCAGGGTCATCGGTGTGAACCGGTTCCGGGGCGCGGATACCGTCTAACCGGCAGCATAGTTGACAGATGCGCCCGGTCAAGCATGCTGGGGCCGGACTGTCAAGAAGTTGAAGGAAGATTCCCGTTGGAGGAAATCCTGCGAAGCACCGACCCGGTTCTGATTTCCTGCGCCCAGGCCCTGCTGAAGGCGGAGGGGATCGAAGCGGTTCTGTTCGATCAGCACAGCAGTGCCATCGAGGGCAGCATCGGTGCGATTCCCCGCCGTCTGATGACGTTGCGCGAGGATGCCGCTTTCGCCCGGCAATTGCTGCAGGAGGCCGGATTGCTGAACGGCGGCAGGCAGGAGCGCTGACATGAATTCCGGCATGGCGGCGATGGCGGATTTGCGCGAGGATGCCTTTCTCGGCGGCAGGGTGATGATCCGCCAGCCGCGCCGGGGCTTCCGTTCGGGTTCGGATGCCGTGCTGTTGGCGGCGGCGGTGCCGGCGCGGCCGGGGCAGCGGGTGCTCGATGCCGGTTGCGGGGCCGGAACGGCTGGGCTGTGCCTGGCACGCCGCGTCGGCGGCATCCGCCTTGCCGGTATCGAACTGGTTGGTGAAATGGCGGCACTGGCGGCCGAGAATGCGCGACGAAACGGCATCGAG
>CAYXDL010000203.1:0-5203 GCA_964463775.1 uncultured Hyphomicrobiales bacterium | reverse complement strand
CATGGTTGCCTGCTCGGCGGCGGCATAATCGGTGAATTCGCCCCGGCGGCCTTCGGCGATCAGCCCTTCGAGCAGAGGCTTCATATCCGCTTTCGAAAATGAATGCTTGGCAAGGATGCCGACGAGTTTGCCAACGGTCTTTTTCAGCGTTTCGGCGGCTTTGGCCGTGGCATCCATACCCTTGGTCGAGGCCTGGTGCAGGGCGACGGTTTCATTGAAAAGCTTTTCGCCCAGGGCCGGATCGATGCGTTTTGCGATGACGCGCAGCATGATCAGATTGGCATCGTTGATACGCGCGACACCGGGGGGCAGGCCCGTGCCCTTGCGCGGCTGCCAGCGCAGATTGCTGATCGGATGATGGCAGGACTGACAGTCGAACAGCACCAATTCCGGGAAAATGCCGTCACGGTTACGCTTCGGATCGGTCATGGCATCCAGGGTCTGCTGAATGGCCAGGGCCTGGCCGATGGCCCAGGTCTGGATGCCGTTGGCGATCTTCTTGCGCTTGGCGTAATCGCTGTCGATGCGGTAATGGGCGGGCTGAATGGCGGTAAAGGTGTCCAGCTCGAAGGGCATGCGCGGATGGCCCGCGCCCATGATGCGGTGCGTGACGAATTTGTTCTGGTCACCGAAATGGCAGGACAGGCACAGCTTGGCCCGAGCCACCGGATCCTCGGTCGGATACATTCCGGCAGCCACGTTCTGCTTGTGATCGGGGATGGCGACATGGGTACCGAGCCAGCGTTGGGCGCCGCCATGGCAGGCCTCACAGCCGACCCCGTCGGAAAGCTGCAATGTCTTGCCTGCCTTGTCCTTGGGTACGTTGTCGGCATGGCAGTCGAGGCAGATTTTGGCCGTATTGGCGGCCTTCAGCCCCAGATTGCGCGCGATGCGCTTGGAGCGTTCGTTCAGTAGCACGTCATAGGCCTTGGCATGCTTGTCCTTTTTCTGCCAGACCACGTATTCGTTCTGCAGGACTGTCGATTTCTTGAAGGGCTTGATCGCGCCATGGCAACTCGATCCCGCGCAGGTCACGACGCCCAGATGGATATCCTTGCCGTATTGCGGCAAAGTCTGTGCCCGTCCCCCCGAAGCGGCCACCATGATGCCGAAAAGCACCAGAAGCGCCGAAATAAAATATTTCGGCGTGTAAGATCTCATGCCCCCGGCCAGGACCCACAGCTTGCTCGCCATTGTGTCTCGCCCCCCAATGTTTTTTCATCTCCCTAGAGCCAAGCATTATGGCGTTTCAGTGGTAGAATGAAAAGCCTTGAGATCAAACAATACGTGTTCGTGCTGATGAATCCTGCATGAAGGGCGGATGTTTCCGGCGAATACTGTGCCGGGGCCGGCGTGGGGGATCAGGGGATGAATTTATGGCGGCCCTGACCCCTGGCGATATTTGCCAGTTCGCGCAGGGCACCGGCGATTTGCGGATCACCCGGGGCCAGAAGCGAAGCCTGGGAGAAGGCCTCCACCGCCTCGCGGTACTCACCGCGTTCCATATGCGCACGCCCAAGGGCCTTCCAGCTTCTGACATCGCCGGGATTTTCGCTCAGCCGGTCGCGCAGACGCAGGATCTCTTCCCCGCCGGGTGGCGCTGCCATGCCCGGGGAAGAAGGGGCGGGAAGGGTTTCTCCGCTGCCGTCAGCCTTGCCGAGGAAAATGGCGGCGGCAATGACGGCGGCCGTGGAGACGACCGCAAGCCCTGCGAATAAGAGCAGCGGCAGGGTATTCATGCGCGAAGGGGCTGCCATGTCTTCATCCTTGCCATTTGTATCCTTGCCGCGATTACAGTATGACCTGATGGCAACAAGCACAATAACCGGCTGCGGAGAAGAAGCTCCGGCGGCCGGAACAGGGACAGCGGAAGGGGCAGGGCGTGAACGATCCCATGCCGGTCATGATCGGCATCGCCGTGCTGACGGCGTTGTTTTCGGCGGTTCTGGCATCCTTTTTCATGACCATGGCCTGCCGGGCGGCGGCGGGGCGGGGCTGGCGGGCCTGTCTTGGCGGGCGCTCCCGCTGCGATGGCTGCGGTCATCTGCTGGCGGCGCGGGATATGATTCCCGTTTTCTCCTTTCTGGTGCTGCGCGGAGGGTGCCGGTATTGCGCCGCACCGGTCGGGATGGCCGTATTCGGGGCGGAAGCGGTGTCATTTTTTCTCGGCATAATCAGTGCCTTGCTGCTGCGCGGGGGGGATATTGCGCTGGCGGCCGTTCTGGGGGCGGCATTGTCGGCGCTGGCGGCCTGTGACTGGCGAAGTGGTTTTCTGCCCGATATCCTGACCTTTCCGCTGCTGCTCGCCGGCCTCCTTCTTTCCCTTGCGGGGATGGGACCGCCGCCGGAGGAGGCGCTGATCGGGGCTGTCGCCGGTTTTGCCGCCCTGCGCCTGGTGGCGTTGCTCTACAGATGGGTGCGCGGGCGCGAGGGGCTGGGCGGTGGTGATGCCTTTCTGCTGGCCGCTGCCGGGGCCTGGCTTGGCTGGCGCTGGCTGGCGCTGGTGGTGTTGCTGGGGGCGCTTGGAACATTGGTCGGTGCCCTGCTCTGGCATATACTGGCCCGGCGGCGGCTGGACGCAACGGCGGAACTGCCCTTTGGCCCCGGCTTGTGTGCGGCTGTCTGGCTGTGCTGGCTGCTGGCGCGGGGCGGGGGCTGAAGGGATGACGGGCGGATGGAAACCAGACGATGACCATGGGGGAACGGTTGAGATGATGCCGCCGGGCCAGGAGGATGAAGGCGCCATGCTGGAGGCTGCCGGGCTGATCGATGCCGCGGCCCTGGCCCGTGCCCGGACGCTGGCCTCTGAACAGGGGCGGCGTCTGATCCCGACCCTGCTGCGCCTCGGACTGGTGGCCGAGGACGCTCTGGCGGCGGCGCTGGCGGCCGGATTGGGGGTGGAGCGGGTCAGAGCGGAGGACTTCCCCGCCCGTCCCCTGCCGGGTGCGCGTATCAGCGCCCGTTTTCTGCGCGACCGCCAGGTTCTGCCGCTGGGGGAAAAGGACGGTTGCCTGCGGGTGGCCATGGCCGATCCGCTGGACGATTACACCCGTGAGGCGCTGAGCATGCTCGCCGGCCGGCCGGTGCTTGCCACTGTCGCTGCCGCCGGGGAGATCGAGGCGGCGATAGACCGCCTCTATGATGATGAGACCGGAGAGCATGATTTTGACGACGGGCAAACCGCCGGACAGGATCGCCTGACACTGGAGGAGGCGGGATCGGCGGCACCGGCCATCCGGTTCGTCAACCGTCTGCTGGCCGAGGCCGTGCGACGGGGTGCCACCGATGCCCATGTCGAGGCAGGTGCGGAAGGGCTTCGCTGCCGGTTGCGCATCGACGGGTTTCTGCAGAGGCTCGACATGCCGCCCGCTCCCGCGGAGGCCGTGCTCAGCCGGATCAAGCTGCTGGCCGGGCTGGACATCGCCGAACGCCGCCTGCCGCAGGACGGGCGCCTGTCCGCCACCCTCGACGGACGGCGGATTGATCTCAGGGTTTCGGTACTGCCGGCCCTGCATGGGGAAAGCGCGGTATTGCGTCTGCTCGATCGGACGCGCACGCCGCTGTCTCTTGACGAGTTGGGCCTGTCGGCGCATCTGACGGCAGGATTGCGGGCATTGGCGGCGCGGGAGCAGGGCATCGTTCTCGTGACCGGGCCAACGGGATCGGGCAAGACGACGACGCTGTATGCCCTGCTCGATCATCTCAACCGACCGGAACGCAAGATCGTCACGGTCGAGGATCCGGTGGAATACCGCCTCGACGGGATTGTCCAGGTGCCGGTGCGCCCGGATATCGGTGTCGATTTCGCCCGTTCTCTGCGCAGTATTCTGCGCCATGACCCCGACATCTTGCTGATCGGTGAAATCCGCGATGCCGAGACGGCGCGCATTGCTGTGCAGGCGGCCCTGACGGGCCATCTCGTGCTGGCGACCCTGCATACCAATGATGCCCCCGGGGCGGTTCTTCGTCTGAAGGATATGGGGATCGAGGATTATCTTCTTGCCGCGACCATCGGCGGCATCATGGCGCAGCGTCTGGTCCGCCGTCTGAAGCCCGGCGCCGGACATTCCCGTCACGACGCGCCGGAATTTCTTCAGCGCCTCGGTATCGGCCCTGCTGAGGCCGCCGGGCTGAAACGGGCTGATCAGGGGGACTTCAGCGGCCGCTTTCCGATTGGAGAGCTGGTGTGTGCGGATGATAACTTCCGCCGCCGGATCGTGGCCGGAGACGGAGAGGATCTGCGCCGAGCGGCCCTGGACGGGGGCATGGTGCCGCTGGGACGGGACGGGCTGAACCGGGCGCTGGGCGGCGAAACGACGATCGAGGAAGTGCTGCGCGCCGGAGGCGGGCTGATATGAGGCGTTTCCGTTATCGCGCCGTCGACGGGCAGGGGCGGGAGATGGACGGCTTCATTGCTGCCGCCGATCGCGACGAGGCCGTCCGCCGTCTGCAGGCGCGCGGGCTGGTTCTGCTGGCAGCCGATCCGGCCCCTTCGGGGAGTGTCGGCAGCATCGCCCGTCAGGCACGTTTCTTTTCCGATCTGGCCTTGCTGCTTGGCGGTGGTGCCACCCTTGCCAATGCGCTGGAGATGATGAGCGCCTCCTCCGAGCGATGGCGCTCGCGGGTCGCACGGACATTGCTGCAGGGACTGCGCCGGGGGGAACGTTTTTCCCATGTTCTGGCAGAAGGGGGCTGGCTGCCTTATGCCGTTGCCGTTTGTCGCGCGGGCGAGGAAGGCGGGCGGCTGACGGAGGCGATGAGCGATCTGGCCGCCTATCTCGGAGGGCGGCAGGAATTGCGGCGCAGGCTGTTATCCGCGCTGACCTATCCGCTGCTGCTGCTGGCAGTGGCGGGTATGGCCGTCATGGTCCTGCTGGGCTTTGTCATGCCCTCCTTCCAGCGCCTCTTTGCCGATGCCGGCGTGCCGCTGCCGCTGGCCACCCGGGCGATGATGGCGGCGGCATCCTTTCTGGCCGATTTCCTGCTGCCGTTGCTGATTGCCGCTCTGGCGGGTGGTTTTTGTCTGCATTTGTGGCGGCGGGATCTGTTCCCCGGCCTGTGGGCACGACTGTCGCCGGCGTTGCCTGTGCTGGGGCCGCTGCTGCGCGAGGTGCTGGCGGAACGTTTCGCGCGGGCGCTGGCGCATCTGCTGCGCGGCGGCGTGGCGCTGGAACCTGCTTCGGTCATGGCGGCGGCGGCGATG
>CAYXDL010000202.1:0-5221 GCA_964463775.1 uncultured Hyphomicrobiales bacterium | reverse complement strand
GCGGCACGATGCCGATGGCCCGGCGCAGCGATTCCTGGGTGACGGTGCGGATGTCCTGCCCGTCGATCAGAATGGCCCCGTCCGTCACGTCGTAAAAACGATAGAGCAGGCGCGACAGGGTCGATTTTCCGGCCCCGGAGGCACCAACCACGGCAATGCGCCGCCCGGCAGGCACCGCAAAGCTGATGCCCCTGAGGATTTCCCGGTCCGGATCATAGGCGAAATGCACATCCTCGAAACGAACTTCCCCCTTTTCGATGCGCAGCGGGCGGGCATCGGGACGGTCGCTCACCTCCGCCGGCTCATCGAGCATGCGGAACATCGCCTCCATGTCGATCAGGCTCTGGCGGATTTCGCGATAGACGAAGCCCAGAAAATTCAGCGGTGTGTAAAGCTGAACGAGAAAGGCGTTCACCAGTACGAAATCGCCGACGCTCATGCGCCCTTCGGCAATGCCGAAGGCCGCCAGCAGCATCACCGTCACCAGGCCGGCGGAGATGATCGCCGCCTGGCCGAGATTGAGCGCCGCCAGAGACAGGTTGCTGCGGATCGCCATCTTCTGATAGCGCGCCAGCAGGCTGTCGAAGCGGCGGGCCTCATGCTCCTCATTGGTGAAATATTTGACGGTCTCGTAATTCAGCAGGCTGTCCACCGCCCGGCTGCTGGCCGCCGTGTCGCTTTCATTCATCGCCTTGCGGAACTTCAGCCGCCAGTTGGTTACCGCGATGGTGAACAGAATGTACAGCACCACGGTCAGGAAGGTGACCGAGGCCAGCGCCGCATCGTAACGCAGCAGCAGAATGATGCAGAAGACAATCAGCTGCAGCAGGGTCGGCAGAACATTGAACAGAGAAAAGCGCAGCAGAAAATCGATGGCCTTGATGCCCCGGTCGATCAGGCGGTTCAGGCCGCCTGTGCGCCGGTCAAGGTGAAAACGCAGTGACAGCCGGTGCAGATGGCGGAAGGTCTCCAGCCCCACACGGCGCATGGCATGCTGCGTCACATGCGAGAATACGGCATCGCGCACCTCGCCCAGGCCGCGCTGCAGCACCCGCGCCAGACCATAGGCCAGAATGAGCCCCACCGGCACCGCGGCCATTTGCACCGGCCCTTCCAGCGCATCGACCGCCGCCTTCATCAGAAACGGCACCACCGCCGCCGTGGCGATCGCCCCCAGCAGAAACAGCATGGCGATCACCACCCTGGCCCTCAGCCCTGCCTCACCACGGGGCCACAGATAGGGCAGAAGATCGATCAGGGCCCGCCATTGCCACTGCCCTGATGACGGCGCGTTATTTTCCGGAGGCATGATCTGTCCTGTGTGTGGTTTACCGTTTTTTAAACACAACCGGCTTTAGTGATTGGTGAAGATTATGAACAGATGCCATGTAGCTTTCAGGCCCGCCAGGTCAATCCTTATTCAAAAGGGTTTTCGGGGTCGTGGCAGTCTGCACGGGCAGGGGAATATTTTTTAATGGCTTGTCAGGAAATGGAATCAGCAACGGCCTTGCCGGATTTCGATACCCTTCTGTCGGAAAGCGAATCCAAGCTGGAAGCGCTCGAACCGCCGATGCCATGCAATTTCCGCTTCCGCTATCGCGGCCATCAGTTTGTCGCCCGGGCCGAGGAATGCGCCCCTGAACATTACAATCTGCGCATCATCGGCGATTTCGGTGGCCTGCCCTTTACCGCCGAAAACCCGGGAGCACGCGAGAACCTTCTGGCACTGGCCCGCTGGGGCTCCATGCTGCAGGGGGATTGGCGGCTGTTTCTGACCTCGCGCAGTCATCTGGCCTTTTTCGGCCAGATCTCACTGGAAGGGGAATCCTTCAGGGCAACGACGGCCATTCGTGCCATCGCCCGTTTTCTGATCGATTCCCAGCCCATGTTCCGCCTGATCGACGAACAACGCGCCCTCTGAAACAACACTCCCCCTGACATGGCCCGGTTTCTTCCGGGCCTTCAACTGCATTCCGCATGCTCAGTTGTTGCCCTTTGCCGGCAGTTCAGGCACGGCGAACACCTGGCCCGGATAGATCAGATCGGGATCGCGGATCTGGTTCTTGTTGGCCTTGTAGATCACCGTATACATGATTCCCCGGCCATAGAGGCGCCGGGAGATCCGCCACAGGCTGTTGCCGGGCTGAACCACCACCTGCCCGGCGGCCAGCTTCGCCAGCTCCTTCTCGGCCCGGCTGAAGGGCAGTTCCACCCGCCCTGTCACCTTGCCGCCCGCCTCAACCTGATCGACGCGCAGCCGGTAATCGCCGGGAGCAACCTCCTTTTCCGGTTTCAGCTGCCACTGCCCCTTCTCATCGGCCCTGGCCCGGCCGACATAGCTGTCATTCACATAGGCCTGCACATTGGCCCCCGGTCTTGCCTGGCCGGAAAGGGCAAGATTGCCCTCCTCGTCATAATCGACCTTGCCCAGGCTCGGCGCATCCTTGCCCTCCACCGGCGGTTTCGGGGGCTGCACCAGCTTCGTATCCCCCGATTTGTCATCCGCCAGCAGGGCAATGGCGCTTTCGCGCTGCTCTTTCGGCGCCGCGCAATCGGGCACGATGACGATCGCGGATACCGCGCCTTCGATTCTGCCGCCATCGGGCATTTCCGCCTCAAGCGTGAACTGACGCGGCCCGGCCGATAAGGGCGAATCGATCACATAAACCCATTCCCCCCGATCATCGGCCCTGACCCGGCCAATGACGCTGCCTGCGGAACGGATCACCACCTGTGCCCCGGTCGGCGCACGCCCGGCCAGCACCCCTGTGCAGCTGGCGCTGATGCGGATGACATCGAAACCGGGAGCTGCCGGCGAGGGTGTTTTCTCAACGGCCCCGGCAGGTGTACGCTCTGGCGAAGGCGCGGCCATGCCAGGGGCCGGCCCGGGGGTCGCATCATCCCGCTTCGCTTCCTCCAGGGTGGTTTTTTCCTCACCGCCGGCGGCCTTTTTCACCGCGGCAATCATGTCGTCCACGGCCTTGCCCGCCCGTCCGGCAAGCTGGCCGAGCAGGGATGATTCCTCCTTCTGCGCAGCGTTGTTCTTCCCGCCGGCACCACTGGAAGCCGAATCCTTTTCGGCGGTCTTTTCCCCTGCCGGCCGCCGGGCCTGTACCGTCTTCTGGACCGCTTCCTGCTGCCGGGTTACCGGCTGCTGAAGGGGGGAGGGCACATCCGCCGCTTTTCGGGAGGCTTCAGAGACACCCGCACGGCTCTTCTGCCCCTGCACGGCAGTCTGGGCTTTCGCATCCTTGTTCCCGCCTTCTGCCGTGCCGTTAGCCGCCTGTTGCCCTTCGGCGGCAGAAGAAACGGGGGCCGTCTGTGGCACGGCATTGGCAGGATCCGCCTGCCGCTTCAGGGCAGGCGGGGCCGTCGGCGCCGTTTCCGGGCCCGGATTTTCCGGTGCTGCGGCCGTCTGCTGCCGGTCCTGCTGCGGCGTCTCTTGCTGCTGCCAGAAGAACCAGCCCAATGCCGCGGCGATCAGCACCAGCGCTGCTATCATCACTCCACGCACCACGAAACCTCACACGTTCTCTGTTTTCATTGCCGGCACCATACCGAAGCGGATATTCACCGCCTGCCCGCCCTTTATGGCATGAGCCGCCGGCCCGGAACACCGCAATCCTGCCCCTGGGCAATGCCCCGTACCGAACAGGCAGGCTACTACGCCAGCCAGGCCGGTGCAAATGCCATGGATGGCGGGCTTTACATGCCGGCGGCGATGACGCAGGCTGCGCCCGTATCGGAACGGACGGGCATAGCCGGCCCGCACGGCATTGGTGGAGATGAGATGTGAAGATCAATTCCCTCTGCGTCTATTGCGGCGCCCGCAGCAAGGTGGCCGCCTCATACCGTCAGGCGGCGGAGAATCTGGGGCTGGCTCTGGGATCGCGCGGCATCACCCTGGTCTATGGCGGCGGCAATGTCGGACTCATGGGCATCTGCGCCGATGCCGCCCTGTCCGTCGGTGGCCCGGTCATCGGCGTCATCCCGGAGCATCTGAAGAATATCGAGGTCGGCCATACCGGCCTGAGTGCCCTTTACACGACGCCGGACATGCACAGCCGCAAGGCCAGAATGTTCGAATTGTCGGATGCTTTCGTCATGCTGCCGGGCGGGCTCGGAACGCTTGATGAGATGTTCGAGATCATCACCTGGAAGCAGATCGGCCTGCACGGCAAGCCGGTGGTGGTGCTGAATACGGAAGGCTACTGGCAGCCCTTTCTCGATCTGGTGGACTGGACCATCGCCAAAGGCTTCGCCACCGCCGAAACCCGCGACCTGTTCATGACTGCCGAAACGGTGGAGGAGGTGTTCACCCTGCTTGAGAACGCCGGCGAAACCCGCATGGATCCGCGCACGAAACTGTTCTGAGCCCGGAAACCCGCAAAAACTCCCGCATCCGCGCCCCGATTTGACCAGGGGCGGGTCAGCACCTTTGCATTCCGCAGCCGTGGTGATATTGTGCGGCGCAAATTTCAGGGCATATGTCTTTTCGGACAATTGCCGCCCCGGGGAGGTGCTGACCACCATCCGCTTCCGTCGCGATCCCCATACAAAACCGAGGTGTGGAATGAACAAGATCAAAGTTGAAAATCCGGTCGTCGAACTCGACGGCGACGAGATGACCCGCATCATCTGGGACTTCATCAAGCAGAAGCTGATTCTGCCCTATGTGGATGTCGATCTGAAATATTACGATCTCAGCATCGAAAACCGCGACAGGACCGACGATCAGGTCACCGTGGAAGCCGCCGAAGCCATCAAGAAATACGGTGTCGGCGTCAAATGCGCGACCATCACCCCTGACGAGGCCCGTGTCGAGGAATTCGGCCTCAAGAAGATGTGGCGCTCGCCCAACGGCACCATCCGCAACATCCTGGGCGGCACCGTCTTCCGCGAACCGATCATCTGCAAGAACATTCCGCGCCTGGTGCCGGGCTGGACCGATCCGATCGTCATCGGCCGTCATGCCTTCGGCGACCAGTACCGCGCCACCGATTTTCTGGTGCCCGGCAAGGGGACGCTGAAGATGATCTTCGAACCCGAAGACGGCGGCGAGCCCATGGAATACGAAATTTTTCAGTTCCCCGGTTCCGGCGTTGCCATGGGCATGTATAATCTCGAAGATTCGATACGTGATTTCGCCCGCGACTGCATGAATAACGGCCTGAACCGCAAATGGCCGGTCTATGTGTTGACCAAGAACACCATACTCAAG
>CAYXDL010000201.1:0-5236 GCA_964463775.1 uncultured Hyphomicrobiales bacterium | reverse complement strand
CCAGATCGGCATATTCGGAAGGACGCCCCAGCCGTTTCGGGAAAGGCACCGAGGCGGCCAGTGCCTCCTGCACGTTTTCGGGCAGGCTTTTCATCAGCGGCGTGGCGAACAGTCCCGGCGCGATGGTGCAGACGCGGATTCCGACATTCATGAAATCGCGGGCGATCGGCAGGGTCATGCCGACGATACCGCCCTTGGAGGCCGAATAGGCCGCCTGGCCGATCTGACCGTCGAAAGCGGCGACGGAGGCGGTGTTGACGATGACCCCGCGTTCGCCATCCTCGTTCAGTGCATCGGCCCCGACCAGGTCGGCGGCCATCAGGCGGATGCAGTTGAACGATCCGACCAGATTGATGTTGATCACCTTGGAAAACAGTTCCAGCGGCATCGGTCCGTCACGGCCGACCGTCTTGGCAGGCGGGGCGATGCCGGCGCAGTTGATCAGCACCCGGGCAACGCCGTGGGCCTCGCGCCCCCTGGCGATACCGGCGCTGACATCATCGGCGCTGGAAACGTCCACCTTGGCGAAAATACCGCCGATTTCGCGGGCCACTTCCTCGCCACGCTCTTCATTCAGATCGAAGATCGTCACCCTGGCGCCCGCAGCGGCCAGAGCCCTGGCGCTGGCTTCGCCGAGGCCGGAGGCACCACCGGTGACGATGGCACCCATCCCTTTTACCTGCATTCTGTTTCTCCCTCTTTTTTCAAATGGCTGTTTCAGCGTGTCATAGCAGATACAGGATCATGCATCCTGCGACAAATATTCGCGTCACCGGCTTCAGGCCGCCTGCCGCCGCCCGGTCAGCACCAACAGGGTGAAGGAGGCGAATGTCAGGACGCCGCAGATGCCGATCGCCAGGGCCATGACCACCTGATCGCCCTGATGCAGACGGCCGACGGCCGCCCCGACCAGGGCGGCGAAGGCGAAGGTCGATGAACCGGACAGCGCCGATGCCGCCCCCGCCATGTGCGGAAAGGGGCCCAGCGCACCCGCCAGTGAGGTCGGCAGCACCATGCCCAGGCCGATCATGTACAGGATCATGGGAAGGATGATCGCGGCGACATGCACCGGGCCGGTGATGGCCATTGTGGCCATGGCGCCGCCGCTTATGAGCGTCACCATGCTGCCGGAGAGCACGGTGCGTTCAATACCCAGGCGCGGGCCGAAGCGGCTGCCGATAATAGTGCCGGTGACATAGCCGGCGACGATGGAGGCGAAGAAATAACCGAAACGGTCGGGATCGATGCCGAAGAAATCGATCAGCACGAAGGAGGAACCACTGATGAAGGCGAACAGCCCCCCATAGCAAAAACAGGAGGTGAGCACATAGCCCAGATACTGGCGATGCCGCAGCAGATGAGCGAAATTGACCAGCATGCGCCCGGGATGAAAGGCTTCGGGATCCCGGGCGGGAATGGATTCGCGGAAAAGAAAGGCCAGTGCGGCGGCGGTGACGGCGCCATAGACGGCAAGGACAAGGAAATTCGACTGCCAGCCGAAGGCAACGGTCAGATAGCCGCCCATGATCGGGCCGACAAGCGGCGCGATGGCCATGATGGAGCCGATCTGAGACATGACCTTGGCCGATCGCTCCCGCCCGTAGATATCGCGGGTGGCGGCGCGGGATACGACGATGCAGGCGGCCGCGCCCATGGCCTGCAGGAAGCGGAAGAAAATAAGCTGCTCCACCGATCCGGCAAAGGCGCAGGCCAGCCCCGACAGGCCGTAAAGAACGGCGCCGCCCAGCATGACGGGCTTGCGGCCGAACTGATCGGACAGGGAGCCGAAGAACAACTGCCCCAGGGCAAAGCTGATCAGATAGACGCTGAGGGTCAGCTGCACGCTGGCGATGTCGGCACCGAAACTATCGCGGATCAGGGGCAGGCTGGCCAGATACAGATCCGTCGACAGCGGGCCGAGCGCCGCCAAGGCCGCCAGCAGAACCAGAAGCCCTGCCGATTGGGGATAGGAAGTCATTCTGTGCAAGATCCATGCGGTCAAAACGGAAAAGATGACTGTAAATTAGGCGAAGATGGATCCATATGGAACCATTTTGTTGAACTGAACGGTAAAGCTCCCATCAGATATCAGAGGCCGCTCAGCCGATCAGATGCAGCCGCGCCCCCTCATGGCGCAGCCAGTGCCGGTGCTGGCGCCAGCCGGGATCGAGATCCTCCACGATCCGCCAGAATGCGGGGCCGTGGTTCATTTCCCGCAGATGGGCGGTTTCATGGGCCACCACATAACGGGCGACGGCCGCAGGCGCGTGGATCAGACGGAAGGAGAGGGAGATCACGCCGCGGGCGGAGCAGCTTCCCCAGCGGCTGCGTGTATCGGTGATGCGCAGCCGGGCCATCTGCCGCCCGATGGACCGGGCCATGGTTTCCGCCTCGGTTCCCAGATGATGGCGTGCCTCAGCTTTCAGCCAGTTGCGGCAGCGGCGGGCAAGGAAGGCGTCATCCCCGCCGATATACAGGACATCGCCTTTCAGCAGCGCCGGGCGGCGTTGGCCGGGATCGTGGCGCAACGTCAGTTCCTGGTCCAGAAAAGGAATGCGCGCGCCGTCGGTAAAGGCAATGCGCTGGCGGCCGATCCGCGCGCATTGCTCTGCCAGCCAGTGCCGGTGGCGCTCAAGAAAGGCATCCGCCTCGTGCCGGGTGATGCCGGGGGGAACGACCAGTACGGGCCCGATGCGCGGATCGATGCGCAGAATCAGGCGTCTGGCGCGGCGGTTGCGACGGATCAGCACATTCTGTGCCGGGAAGGCTGTATCGGCTTCATCCGCGGGTTTCATGCCGGCATGGCAGGCTTTCACAGTTTCAGCCAGCGGGTGATGTGATCTTCGAGATCCCCGGCCTCGCGCTCGCTGATGCAGCGTCCGCGCACCGATATGCTCGCCCGATGGACGCTTTCCGCCTCGCCGCTGACCAGCGGGTGCCATTCGGGCAGCTCCTTGCCTTCGGAGAGCAGCCGGTAGGCGCAGGTTTCAGGCATCCATTCCAGCTTTTCGACCAGATCGGGATCGAGAACCAGACAATCCGGCACCAGACGGCGGCGTTCCTCGTAACGGGAGCACGTGCAGCTGTGCTGATCGAGCAGCCGGCAGACCACATCGGTCAGGGCGATCTCGCCGGTATCGATGTCCTCCAGCTTGTGCAGGCAGCACTGGCCGCAGCCATCGCACAGGGATTCCCATTCCGCCGCCGTCATTTCGCGTAAAGACTTGCGCTGCCAGAAGGGGGGCTCCTGCTCACTCATGGTCAGCGCATATGGGCGCGAATGAAGGCCGATACGCGCGGCGCGATTTCCTGACGCCAGCGGCGTCCGTTGAAAACCCCGTAATGGCCGACGCCCTTCTGTTCCCAATGCATGCGCATATCCTGCGGGATATTGGGGCAGATATCATGGGCGGCGCGGGTCTGGCCGATGCCTGAGATATCATCAAGCTCTCCCTCAACCGTCATCAGGGCCGTATGGCGGATGGCCGTGGTGTCCACGGGTTTGCCCCGGTGGGTCATGGCGTGACGGGGCAGGGCATGTTCCTGAAAGACAGTGCGGATGGTCTGCAGATAGTATTCCGCAGGCAGGTCCATGACGGCGCGGTATTCCTCATAGAAATCGCGATGCGCCTGGGCGCTTTCCCCGTCGCCGCGGATCAGATGATGATACAGCTTCACATGGGCATCGATATGCCGGTCGAGATTCATGGTCATGAAGCCTGAAAGCTGCAGGAAGCCGGGATAGACGCGCCGCCCCTGACCGCGGTAAGGATAGGGGACGCGCATGATCACCGTGCGTTCGAACCAGTCCAGCGAATGGGTGGTCGCCAGTTTGTTCGGTGTTGTCGGGTTGAGGCGGGTATCGATCGGTCCGCCCATCAGGGTCATCGATGCCGGCAGGGCCGGGTGGTTGCCGGCGCTCATCAGGGCGACGGCGGCCAGAACCGGCACGGCGGGCTGGCAGACGGCCAGCACATGCGTATCCGGCCCCAGGAAGGACAGGTAGTCGATGATGTAATCGATGTAATCGTCGAGATCGAAGGCACCTTCCCCGACCGGTACATTGCGCGCATCCCGCCAGTCGGTGATATAGATGTCATGATCGGGCAGCAGGGCTTCGACGGTGCCGCGCAGCAGCGTGGCGAAATGTCCGGATAAGGGGGCCACGATCAGCAGTTGCGGATCCTCGCGCGCGGTATCACGGGCGAAATGGCGGAGCTGACAGAATGGCCTGCGCCGGACGATCTGTTCGTTTACCGCCACCTCCCTGCCGTCGATGACGGTGCGCTCCAGTCCGAAGGCGGGTTTCGGATGCGGGCGGGTGGAGTGTTCGAACACATGGCAGGCCGCTGCGAAGGCCCGGCCCTGAGGCGTGTAGGACAAGGGATTCCACGGGTTGGAGAAAACATGCTGCCCGGTTTCGGCCCACAGCCGCACCGGGGTCAGCGCCGCGTTCTGTATCTGATTGATCTGATAAAGCATATATCCTTTGCCGATCCCTGATTTTGTTCGCTGCACTGCATCATAGGGCATGGAAGCCGTTTCGCCAAATCCCTCCGCCTATGTCTTATGCCAGATGACGGGCGTCATGCCGGAATCCGGGCCTGGAATGGCGGCGGGTTTTACCGGATGGGAAAATGCTGTATTTCTTGTTTCCGGAAGAAAAACCGCGCGCCATTTGCGCGGGGGGAGGCATGATGCGGAACGGAAACGCCCTGAAATTCCGGGGTGAGGGTTTCCGGATGTGGTTGGCGTCGGTGGCGTTCGTACTGGCCGTATCGGTCATGATGATGGCGCCTGCCGGCGTGTGTGCGCAATCCTTGTTCGGTGGCGGTGAGCTGATCGAGGCGGCGATCGAAAACGATTTCGATGCCGCCCGCAAGGCGCTGCTGCGCGGTGCCAATGTCAATCAGCGGGACGGGCGCGGGGTCACGGCGCTGATTTATGCCGCGCAGAACGGGTCCGAGGATGTGCTTACGCTTCTGCTCGATAATGGCGCGCAGGTCGATCTGACCGACCGCTACGGCAATACGGCGTTGATCATGGCCGCTGCCAACGGGCATCTGTCGGTGGTGCAGACGTTGCTGGAACGCGGGGCGCTTGTCGATGCGGAGAATCAGCAGGGTGAAACAGCGCTGATGAAGGCGGCCCAGGCCGGCAATCTGGCCATTGTCAGCCTTCTTTTGGCCGCGGGCGCCGATGTCAACCGCAGCGACTATACCGGCCGGACGGCCCT
>CAYXDL010000200.1:0-5249 GCA_964463775.1 uncultured Hyphomicrobiales bacterium | reverse complement strand
ACGGCAGGGGCCGTGTCTTGCGCAACATGAGGGAAGCTGGCGATGATCACCCCTGTAATGCCGACTTATGCGCGGGCCGATCTGGCTTTTGTGCGTGGTGAGGGCGCCTGGCTGTTCGACGAGAACGGAGAGCGCTATCTCGATTTCGCCGCCGGGATTGCCGTATGCGCGCTGGGGCACGCCCATCCGCATCTGGTTGCGGCACTGAGCGAACAGGCCTCGCGCCTGTGGCATACCTCCAATCTGTACCGCATTCCGGGTCAGGAAAAACTGGCCCGCCGTCTGGTCGGGGGCAGTTTTGCCGATACGGTGTTCTTTACCAATTCGGGTGTGGAGGCGATGGAGTGCGGGCTGAAGATGATTCGCCGCCATTTCGCCGATACGGAACCGCGCCGCTATCGCGTCATCACGCTGGAGGGCAGCTTTCATGGCCGCTCCATCGCGACGATCTCTGCCGCCGGACAGGAAAAGCTGATCAAGGGATTCGGCCCGCTGCTGGATGGTTTCGACCAGGTGGCGCCGAACGATATCGCGGCGCTGGAAGCCGCCATCGGGCCGGAAACCGCGGCGGTGCTGCTTGAGCCGATTCAGGGTGAGGGCGGTATTCGCGTGCTTTCTCCTGACTATATGCAGGCAGTGCGGGCCTTATGCGACAAGCACGGATTATTGCTGATGCTGGATGAAATCCAGACCGGCATCGGCCGCACCGGGCGCATGTATGCTTATCAGTGGGCGGGAATCGAACCGGATATCATGGCCGTTGCCAAAGGGCTCGGCGGCGGTTTTCCCATCGGGGCCTGCCTGGCCCGCGAGGAGGCGGCAAAGGAAATGACGCCGGGAAGCCACGGCACTACCTTTGGCGGCAATCCGCTGGCCATGGCGGTGGGCAATGCGGTGCTGGATATCATCGATGATGCCGCATTCCTGGAGAACGTATCGCGGACCGCGGGGTATCTTCAGCAAGCGCTCTCATCGCTGGTCGAGCGCTTTCCCGGCGTATTCGGGGAACTGCGCGGCACCGGGCTGATGCTCGGGCTCAAATGCGTCGTGCCCAATACGGATGTGCTGCAGAAGGCCCGTGAGCGCGGGCTGCTGCTGGCGCCGGGCGGGGACAATGTCGTCCGTCTTCTGCCGCCGCTGATCATCGGTGAGGAAGAGGTCAAAACCGCCTGCAGCGTGCTGGAAACCACAGCGGAGGAATTATCGTCATGAGCGCCGTGCGTCATTTTCTCGATATCAAGGATTTCGACGGCGCCACCCTGCGCGTCATGCTGGATCGGGCTGCGGCGCTGAAGGCGGCCCGCAAGGGGCTGCCACAGGGCGCCACCGATCCGGAGCATCCGCTGAACGGTCAGATTCTGGCGATGATCTTCGAAAAATCATCGACCCGGACGCGGGTTTCCTTCGATGTCGGCATCCGACAGCTTGGGGGTGAAAGCATCGTGCTCAACGCCGCCGACATGCAGCTTGGCCGTGGCGAGACCATCGCCGATACGGCGCGTGTGCTCTCGCGCATGGCCGATGCCATCATGCTGAGAACCTTCGAACATGCGAAGCTGAAGGAAATGGCCGAATATGCCGATGTGCCGGTGATCAATGCCCTGACCGATGACAGCCATCCCTGCCAGCTCATGGCCGATGTGATGACCTATGAGGAACATCGTGGCCCGATCGCCGGCCGTACCGTTGCCTGGTTCGGTGATGGCAACAACATGACCACAAGCTGGATCGAGGGTGCCTCGCGTTTCGGTTATCGCCTGCGTCTGGCCTGCCCGCCGGAATTGCTGCCGGCGCCGGCTATCATCGAGGCGGCACGGGCCGAAGGGGCGCAAATCGATATTTTCCACGATGCCGCGGCAGCGGCCCGCGATGCCGATGTGCTGATCACTGACACCTGGCTGTCCATGGGCGATGAGGCAGGGGACAAGCACAATCTGCTCAAACCCTATCAGGTGACCCGGGCACTGATGGATCTGGCGCGGGAGGATGCGGTGTTCATGCATTGCCTGCCGGCCCATCGCGGCGAGGAAGTGACGGCCGAGGTCATAGACGGGCCCCGTTCGATCGTTTTCGATGAGGCCGAGAACCGCATCCATGCCCAGAAGGGTATTCTGTCGTGGTGCCTGCTGGGGCGTTGATTGCCCTTGTTCGGGGCCAGTCTGCAAGGAGAATGAGCAATGACCGGCAATGAACAGCCTGTCCGCGGCGATGACATCATCCAGCCCTTCACCATCGAAGGCACCAGCCTGCGCGGACGGATCGTGCGCCTCGGTGCCGTGGCCGATGCCATCATTGCCCGCCATGAGTATCCGCAGGCGGTATCCGGCCTGCTGGGTGAGGGTCTGGCACTGACGGCCGTCATCGGCGGCGGCATGAAATTCGAAGGTGTCTTTACCCTGCAGATGAAGGGCGAGGGGCCGGTGTCGCTGATGGTATGCGATTACTGCCATGACGGGGCCCTGCGCGGCTATGTCTCATATGATGCGGCGGCGGTCGCGGCATTGGAAAAACCCGGTTTCCGCGGGCTTACCGGCGGGGGCGGCTATCTGGCCCTGACCCTGGATCAGGGGGCCGACATGGACCGCTATCAGGGGATTGTGCCCCTGGAGGGAGAGAGCCTGTCCGATTGCGCGCGGGAATATTTCAGGCAGTCGGAGCAGCTGGAAACCTGGATTATGTTGTCCGCGGGCCGGCGGGATGAGGGCTGGCGGGCCGGGGCACTGATGTTGCAGCGCATGCCCGCCGGGGAAGGTGAGAATGAGGAAAAGAGCGAGGAGGACTGGCGGCGGGCCACCACCCTTGCCGCGACTCTCAGCGGTGATGAACTGCTTGACCCGGCGCTGGGCACCAGCGATCTGCTCTACCGCCTGTATCACGAGGATGGGGTGCGCCTTTACGATGTGATCCGCGTGCAGGACCGCTGCCGCTGCAGCCGTGAGCGGGTGGTCAGGGCCCTTCAGGGCATTGACCGGAAGGAGCTGGCGGAAATCGCCGATGAACAGGGCGATTTCACCGCCCGCTGTGATTTCTGCACCAGGGAGTATCGTATCCCGGTTGCGGAACTGTCGGAATCGGGCGAAGATCAAACATGATCCTCACCCTGAACCAGCATTGAACGGAGCCTGTCGTGATCAGGATACTGCGCCTTGCCGTTGTCCCGCTTTTTTTGTTGCTGGCCGGTTGTGCCACGGCCGAAGCGCCCGTCTATCCCGACATCACCTTTTCTCACCGGCCGGTGATCCCGCTGGCCGTGAGCAGGATTCAGGTGGTGGAGAAATATGTTCCGCCTCTGCGTGAGCCTTATGTGGAACAGGAATTTCCCGTATCCCCGATGCGGATCGCGCGCAACTGGGCCCGCGACCGCCTGAAACCGGCCGGCGGTACGGCACTGGCGCGTTTCATCATCGAGGAGGCCTCGGTCCGTGAAACGAAACTGCCGGCGAAAAAGGGGCTGAGCGCCCTGTTCACCACCCGCCAGGAACGCCGTTACGATGCGCTGCTGGTCGTCCGTCTGGAGATTGAGGATCTCAACGGGCGCGGTTTTACCAGGGTGCGGGTCGAACGCTCCAACACCCTGGCTGAAAATGCCTCGCTGAAGGATCGCGATGACCTGTTTTACCGCATGGCCGAGGCCATGGCCAAAGATCTGGATGCCCAGCTTGAAGCGGGAATCGACAAGCATCTGAAGCTCTGGCGCCGCTGAGGGCGGATAAGGCGGTTCCCGTCAGCGCGCCAGGTAATCCGCCAGCCGCCCGAGAAACGCCATGCAGGAATCGATCTGCTCGCGGCTGACGAATTCATCGGCCTTGTGTGCCTGAAGGATGTTGCCGGGGCCGCAGACAACGGCGGGAACCCCGGCCTGCTGAAAGATGCCGCCTTCGGTGCCGTAGGATACGGCCTCCGTTTCGTTGCGCCGGGCCAGGGCCAGGACCAGTTCTTCGGCGGGTGAGCCGTCCTGGGGCACCAGCGGGGGGACGTTATTGACGATTTCATGGCGGATATCCGCTTTCTCTGACACAGCCCGCATGGCGGGAAGCAGGGCCTTGTCCGCGAATTGCTCCAGCGCCCCGATATAGCGGTGCGGATCGTCACCGGGGATCAGGCGGCAGGACCATTCCAGACGGCAGCGCTCCGGCACGATATTGCGGGCGGTGCCCCCCTTGATGCGGCCGATGGTGATGGTGGTCCATGGCGGATCGAAGCGTTTTCCCGCCTCTCCCGCCTCGGCCCTGGCCTGTTCCTGCAGCCGCATCAGTTCCGTGCCGAGCCTCATGGCCGCCTCGATCGCGTTCACCCCTTTGTCCGGGGCGGAGGAATGCGCCGGGCTGCCGGTGACAATGGTATCGACGGAACAGGCGCCTTTATGGGCATTGACCACTTTCATCATTGTCGGCTCGCCGATGACCGCCGCCTGCGGGCGCAGCCCGGTTTCGCGCAGGAAGGCAGTGATGCCGTGCACGCCGAGGCAGCCGATTTCCTCGTCATAGGAGAAGGCCAGATGTACGGGGCGTTTCAGTCCGGCGGCGAGAAAGGCGGGGACCATGGCCAGAGTGCAGGCGATGAAGCCTTTCATATCGGCGCTTCCCCGCCCGTAGAGGCGGCCATCCCGTTCGCACAGGCGGAAGGGATCGCTCTGCCAGTCCTGTCCTGTCACCGGCACCACATCCGTATGCCCGGACAGAATGATTCCGCCATCCCCGGCGGGGCCGATGGTGGCGAACAGATTGGCCTTGCGCCCGTCCTCGTTGGGGATCAGCGTCGCGGTGATGCCGTGATCCGACAGATAGTCCCGGATGTATTCCATCAGGGGCATGTTGCTTTTGTGCGATGTGGTGTCGAAACCGATCAGGGTTTCAAAAATGTCCAGCATGGAATGGTCCTTTAACCTTGGAAGGCGCGTATCCTAGCCTTATGGGCGCCGGCGGTCCATGGCGTCGGTTTTGACGTTAGCGGGCCATGACGGCCGGTCATTATGCGAACATGGTTCTCTGTGATATGTAATGAGCGGTTTCCGCATCCTCCCGGAGGGGGCAATGCGGATTTTCGCTCGATCGCCGGGATAGTCCGTTCATGAAAAGAACCCGTACCGTTGTCATTTCCCTGCTGCTGGCGGTGCTGCTGCTTGGCGGGGCGGTGGCGTTTCTGCGTTACATGAAGGCGACGCGCCCGGTGGTGACCGCCAGGGAAGGGGTGGAGCAATCCTGGCCTGTCGCCGCCGTCACCGCCCGTTACGGTGATGTGCGCCCGTT
>CAYXDL010000199.1:0-5251 GCA_964463775.1 uncultured Hyphomicrobiales bacterium | reverse complement strand
CCACCTTGGCGCGCTCGGCCTCGCGCACCTTCTGCACGATCACCTGCTTGGCCGTCTGCGCCGCCATGCGGCCGAAATCGATAGGCGGCAGCGGATCGTAAACATAGCCGCCGATCTCGGCCTCGGGATCCTTGTGGCGGGCATCCTCCAGCAGAATTTCGGTGGCTTCGTTCTCGATCTCCTCCACCACCTGGCGGCGGCGGGCAATGCGGATCTCACCGGTCTTGCGGTCGATCTCGGCGACGATATCGTTTTCCAGCCCGTAGCGGGACCGCGCCGCCTTCTGGATGGCTTCTTCCATCGCCTCCAGAACGATATCGGCATCAATATGCTTTTCGCGCGCTACCGCATCGGCAACTTGCAACAGTTCCAAACGATTGGCGGTCGTAGCCATGCCTCTAACTGCTCCCGTGACTCAAAATTTGACCCATACCGTCGCGGCCACCCCCTTAGGGAACAACCGCACTCAGTGCTCTTTTTTCAGGCTGGCGGCGATCAGCTCATCCGTCAGCACCAGCTTTGCCTCATACACTTCCGCCGTCGGAAGAACGACTTCCTCACCATCCTTCAGCCGCAGGCGAAACTCCCCGCCCCCTCCGTCCAGCAACAGGCCGCGGTAACGACGGCGGCCGTCTATGGGGCGGCGCAGCTCCACCTTGATTTCATGCCCGGCGAAACGGCGGTAATCCTCATCCTGCACCAGGGGGCGGTCGATACCAGGGGAGGACACCTCCAGATCATAAGCGCCCCTGATCGGATCCTCGACATCGAGAATGGCCGACACGGCCCGGCTGAGGCGCTGACAATCCTCAACCACCATACCGCCATCGGAAATCCGCTCCGCCATGATCTGCAGAACGGGCTTGCGGCCGGTGGTATATTTCACCCGCACCAGCCTGTAGCCCATATCCTCGGCTACCGGCCCGATCAGATCCGCGATACGTTCCGCGATCTCCATTTCCCGAACGCCCTTCAACAATCAACACAGCCGGATTTTCCGGAACACCCTGCCCGGACAGCATGTTCTGTCCGAACGGCAATGTTTTCCGCCGACCCCGGGACAGACCCGCCCCATGCCATGCCCGCCGCCAAAAACAATAGCCATCAGAAATAAAAAAAGTGGGCCACTGGCCCACTGTTTCAGCGCCGGTCAGAATGACGGCAAACAGCAATTCCTGAGGCGCATTGTACGCATTCACCCGCAAGCTGCAAGTGGTTTCTCGCAACCGGTGCAATATGGCTCATGTCGTCCGCGACAGAGGTAACAAATCAGCGGTCGTGGCGGCGGAAACGATAATAGACACACGCACCGCCACGCTGCAGCGCCTTCTGCTCATAACGGGTCGGCGGCCAGTCGGCGGGGCGCCGGCGCCAGTCCTCCGGCCCCTCGGCAAGCCATTCGAAATCGCAGTGTTCCAGAACATGCTGCAATATCCAGCGCGCATAAGGCATGTGATCGGTGGCGATGCGCAGTTCCGCACCATTCCTCATCAGCCGCGAGAGGGCATCGAGCGTTGCCGTATTGATGATACGGCGTTTGTGATGGCGGGTCTTCGGCCAGGGGTCGGCAAACAGAATGAACACCCGCCCGAGCGAAGCCTCGCCCAGACGGGGGAAAAGCAGGCGAACATCGTCACAATGGATGCGTATATTATCAATGCCGCACTCCTCGATCCGGCCCAGCAGCTTGGAAACACCATTCATGAACGGTTCACAGCCGATCATCCCCGTATCCGGGTGCGCCATAGCCTGGGCAAGCAGATGTTCCCCGCCGCCAAAACCGATCTCAAGCCACAGATCGCGCACGGGCCGGCCAAACAGCCTTTCCGGCTCTCCGATCGGCTCATCCCCGGCGATGGAAAGGCGCGGCAGCAGCCGTTCCAGCCGCGCCTTCTGCCCCGGACGCAGGGGCTTGCCCTGACGGCGTCCGTAGAAACGTTCCGTGTTCACGTTCATCCAACCCCGGAATTGGGAACCGTTGAATCGGGAAACTGAGTCGGAAAAACCGCTCAGGTCAGGGCGTTCTTCAGATCGTCGACCAGATCCACCCTCTCCCAGGAGAAACCCCCGTCATCATCCGGCTTGCGCCCGAAATGACCGTAAGCCGCCGTGCGTTCGTAAATCGGGCGGCAGAGCTGCAGATGATCACGAATACCACGCGGGGACAGATCCATGACCTCGCTGAGCACCTTTTCCAGTCTGGCCGGATCGACGCGTTCGGTGCCGTGCAGATCGACATAGACCGACAACGGCTTGGATACGCCAATCGCGTAGGAAAGCTGAATGGTGCAGCGATCCGCCAGATCGGCCGCCACCACATTCTTGGCCAGGTAACGCGCCGCATATGCGGCCGAACGGTCAACCTTGGTCGGATCCTTGCCCGAAAAGGCGCCGCCGCCATGGGGTGCGGCACCGCCATAGGTATCGACGATGATCTTGCGCCCCGTCAGCCCCGCATCACCGTCGGGCCCGCCAATGACGAATTTCCCGGTCGGATTGACGTAGAAATCCTCTTCCGCACACATCCAGCCATCCGGCAACACCGTTTCGACATGCTCGCGGACGAGGGCCCGGATCTCATCCCGATCCACACCTTCGGCATGCTGGGTCGATACCACAACCGATGTCGCCCGCACCGGCTTGCCATCCTCATAGGCAAGCGTGACCTGGCTTTTGGCATCGGGGCCGAGAATGGGCGCCGCACCGGAATGACGGGCTTCGGACAGGCTGCGCAGAATGGCGTGCGAGAAATAGATCGGCGCCGGCATCAGATCCTCGGTTTCGCGCACGGCATAGCCGAACATGATGCCCTGATCACCCGCCCCGAGATCCTTGTTGCCATCAGCATCGACGCCCTGAGCGATATCGACCGACTGGGCATGCAGGCGGATTTGCACATCCGCCCCTTCCCAGTGAAAGCCTTCCTGCTCGTAACCGATCCTGCGGACCACATCACGGGCACGTTCTTCTATTTTCTCGGCGGTGATGCTGTCCGGCCCGCGGACCTCACCGCAGAGACCAATAAAATTGGTGGTGGTCACCGTTTCACAGGCAACGCGGGCATCCGGATCCTCGGAAAGAAACAAATCGACAACGGCATCCGAAATCCGGTCACAGATCTTATCCGGATGACCTTCGGACACGGACTCACTGGTAAAAAGGTAATTTTTTCTCGACACGACCGAAACCTCCGAGGTCAATGCTGGCGGCATGCCTGTGCATCCGCGCGACGATACCATAACCAAGCTAGCCTCAAGCTTATAGGCAGCCTTGTTTCACCCGGTCAAGAAAATTGACAGGAGTACCCACAGCCGGCGGAGGAGAACGCCAAATCACTCTTCCCCGGGCTCATCCGGCGCCCTGGCAGCGCCATCCTCGGCCATGGCCTGAGCCAGCTCGACAATTTTTCTGCGCAGGGCCGGGTTCTCGATATGCTCGAAAGCCTGTGCAATATCGTATATTTCCTTACTCGTAAAAACAGAGCCCTGGTAATCACGCCCGGCGCCATCGGCCAGTCCTCGCGCCGGCTCCGTCTCCAGCCCGTCGAAAAAAAAGGATACGCTGACATCGAGCGCCCGGCTGAACTCGAACAGACGGCTGGCGCCAATCCGGTTCGTGCCTTTCTCATATTTCTGAATTTGCTGGAAAGTAACCCCTACCTGCTCGGCCAGTTTTTGCTGGGTGGTTCCCCGAACCTGGCGGATAAGCCGCAATCGCTTGCCGACATGCAGGTCCACAGGATGTGGCATATTTGACACGAAATCCCCCTAGAATGAAACGTCCGGCCAGCCCTATCCATGCCAGTCGATCCGCGCGCTGTGGGAAAAGGCAAGAATCAACCAGATGGTGCATACACTTGTAGGAAAAAGTAAGGGGCACGGTCAAGAGGAACCGCTGTGGAAAAATTGGGGTCGAACCCCGCCTGTATCCTGCAATTGCGGCTCATGATCACGGACTGCGGGATGAGCTTTTCCCTGATTGTGTGCAGATGCACGCATATCCCGGGGCGCTGCCGCGATATTTACTGCAGCGAAGCCTCCCCCCCCTCAGATGCCGGAACGGATCCGGCGCCAGAACGCCAGGGCGGCCAATCCGGACAACAACAGCCATACGGGCCATTCGCCCCACCGCGCATAGACCGTCGGAGGCAGGGGTTTGGGCAGATCGCCGTCGATGAAGCCACTGCGTCCGAGCCCGAGAGAGGAAATGACCCGGCCATAGGGATCGATAAAGGCGGAAATGCCGGTATTGGCGGCACGTACAAGCGGCAGCCCCTGTTCCACCGCGCGGAAGCGGCTGATGGCGAAATGCTGATAAGGCCCGGCCCATTCCCCGAACCAGGCATCATTGGTGATGTTCAGCAGCCAGGCCATGGGCCGGCCTGTCACTGACACTTCCGACGGGAAAACAGCCTCATAACAGATCAGCGGCCGTACCGGCGGCAATCCCGGCAGGCGCATCACCGCGTCCCCCCGGCCAGACGAGAAATCCCCGCCTTCCGACGCCAGCGCCTCCAGACCAACAGAGCGCAGCAACGGGCGGAAGGGCAGGTACTCACCAAAGGGAACCAGATGGCGTTTGTCGTAGATACCGGCGATTTCGCCGCCGGGCGCGATGGCAAACAGGCTGTTGAAAATGCGCTGGGCTCCGTCCTGGCGTTCACGGCGGATTGCTCCGGTCAGCACCAGCCCCCCCGGCAGGGCGGCGGCGGCATCACCCACCAACCGCCGGGGGCCGAGGGAAAGCCCCAGATCATAGGGCGTGGCCGTTTCCGGCCAGACCAGATGCGTGACCGGCTTTTCCCCCGGTAAAGAGCTGATCTGAAACTGCCGGGAGAAATGGGCAAAGCGGGTTTCCCTGGCCCATTTCTCTTTCTGCGGCACATTGGCCTGCACGATGCGCAGGCGGATACCCGGCCAAACGGCGCTTTCCGCCCCATACAGCCGCCACAGGCCACCGGCAAAGACCGCCAGCAGCAAGACGGCCGCCACCATCAACGGCGCCGGACGGCGCCTGCAGACGGCCTCACCCAGCAGCGCCGCGGCAAACAGCGACAACACCCCCAGGCCATTGGCACCAAACAGGGCCGCAAACTGCATCATGGCCTCGCTTCCCGCCCAGCCGTAGCCGGGCGCATTCCAGGGGAACCCGGTGAACAACGCCCCGCGTGCCCATTCCCCGACACCGAGCGCCATGGCAAAGGTCAGCGGCGCGAACAGCCAGCCCCGTGGGCGCAGCCATATGAACAACC
>CAYXDL010000198.1:0-5254 GCA_964463775.1 uncultured Hyphomicrobiales bacterium | reverse complement strand
CAAGCGCCGGGTCGCGGACCGAGGGCGACTGCAGGCCGTCGCGGATGGTGTCATCAAGCACCTGTACCCGATGGGCGGCGCCGGCTGGCGCGCCGTTCCAGTCATGAATCAGCCCGTCGGTCCCGCGCCCGCCCCGGCGGTGTCTGTCACCGGATGACATCAGGCGGCCTCCTCTTCCCTGTAGCCGAGAATGTTCAGCCCTTCGCGGCAGGCCGCCTGCAGTTCCCGGCGCAATGCGGGATCAAGGTTTCGCCAGTCGTTGCGCGGCGGATGCAGGCTGTGCGCGCACCGTGTTGCCCATTCCCGCGACGGGAGCTGCGGATCGATGAAGGTGAGCAGATCGCTCAGTATTTTCTCCGGTGCGGCAAGAAGATCCTCATAGCGCAGCCAGTGTTGTTGTGCCGCGGGCAGCCGGCGCAGATGTTCAACGCCTTCGCAGATCATCCGGTTCCACAACTTCCCGAAGGATGAAAGGGGAATCTTCCGGGCATAGAAGGCATCCAGATCGAGCCTGTCCGCCGGCAGCGGGCGAATGTGCAGCCACGAGCTTTCAGGATCGGCTTCGGCGCGCATGATCATCAGGCGGAAGGCATGATGCTTGCTCATCGACAAGGCGGTGTTGCGCCCGTCGCGGTACATGTGCACCACCTTCATTTCCGGCCACATCTTCAGCCACAGCGGCAGGTATTCGATGCTGGCTCCGGTCCGCTCCACCCAGACCTGCTTGCCCAGGCGTTCAGCAATGAAACCGAACATGGCCTTTACATGTTCCGCCGGGCGGGCGGTGGGGCGGGCCTGCATGAACAGTTCGATTTCCCGGAACAGGGACTCGTAATCATCGACAAGTGAAGGCAGTGCGATACGCCGCATGTAGTTGCGCTCATGCAGGGTGCGCCTGGGAACCTGGGATATCTTGCCGCCCAGGGCAATGCGGTAGATATCCTCGGCCATGGGAACACTGAGCAGCTGCCAGTAATCGGATCCGCAGATCGGTTCCGTGGCGAAAAGCTGCGGCAGATTGACCCGGTTGGGCCAGAATTCCGACAGGCTGAGAACATCCTCATGCTCGCGCAGAAGCTGCGAGAGCAGTGTCGAGCCGCAGCGGCCGGTGCTGACGATCAGGATCGGGGGTTGCTGTGCGGGCATCAGGCAACCTCCGTCACGGCGGAAGGCATCCGATGGCTGCGGGGCAGGGCCTCGTCGCTCAGGTGCAGCTTGACCTTGCCGCTGACATGGTGGGAGCGGGTCATCTCCAGCAAATCGAGCCGGTTTTGCGTTGTCTCGGCAGCGCTGAAGGTGTCCCCGCGCACGACGGATGTATAGAGGTTCCACAATTCGGGATGTTCCTCGATATCGTATTCCATCCGCCCCTCCCGCAGCGCTTCGGTGAAATAGGGCGTGCCCGGATAGGGTGTGGCGGTGAAAAGGCTGAAATTGATGTGCGTCTTGATGCGCCGGGGCGATGCGGCGGCGATTTCCCGGCGCAGCCTGGAGATTTCCTCAAGATTGCGCCGTGTGTCGGCCAGGGATGCTTCGGTATCGTGCGGAAAGCCGATCATCACCGCCAGGTTGATCTGCGGTATGCCGGAGGCGATCACCCGGCTGAGTATCCGGAAGTTTTCGCTGATCGAGCGCATCTTCCTCAGCCTGAGTTCGCTGTCATGGGCGCGCAGAACATTTTCAAAGGGCACGAGACTGCGGAAGACACCGGTGAAATCATCCGGATTGTCATTGTTCCAGAACATGAGGTCGAACAGGCGTTCGTGAAATTCCTGGCTGTTTTTGCGCATCAGACGGCCGATTTCGATGCCGACCGGAAATTCCCAGACCATCTGCCGTTCGTGGAGAAATTCGAACATTTCGATCAGTTCGCGTTCACCGCGTTCGGCATGGTTGAGGCGCTGAAGGAGGTTGTCGTCCGACAGCATGATGGTGTTGACGCCGTTGTCGCGGTACCAGTCCACTTCCTCCCTGAAGCGCCCGACGCTCATTTCACTGCGTTTTGTCAGGCGCTCGGTGCAGAAGTTGCATTCACGGAAACAGCCGCGTGAGGTTTCGAAATATGCAACGCCACCCTTTTCCAGAATGCTCGGCAGAAACTGGCCGCCGCCGCTTTCGCAGTAACGGGTGAGCGGATGGCGGAGAAGGCCGAACCGCATGAGGGGCAGTTCGTCCAGCACGATACGCCCCAAGGCGGGCAGAAGCCGCCCTGCCTGTACCAGCCCGCTCAGCTCCTCGCCGTGGTAGATGCGGGCCAGCAGTTCCGGCAGGGCCAGATCGGCATCACCATAGGCAACGAGATCGGCCCCCATGCGCAGGAAATAATCCGGCCGGGCCATGGCATCGCGTCCTCCGAGGAGGATGAGCTTTTCCTTCTTCATGCGGCGCAGGGCGGCAATCGCTTCGACCACCGGGCGGGCCTCAAGCGTGAAATTGGCGGTGATGCAGACGATATCGGCATCCGCCAGTTCCTGTGACAGCCGCTCCAGCCCGTCGCCGACATAGCATTTGGTGACCTTCCTGCCGCCATAGATGAAATCCTCATAAGGGCGCAGATCGGCATCCCAGGCATTCATGTCCGGAATGCTTTTGAAATCGCTGAAATGCACGTTCCAGGGAATATCATCGCGTTCAAAACGGTTCTGGACGGCGCTTGCCAGCATCAGTTGGGGGGTGGGAAAGTAATTGGTTCTGTTGGGGGATATGGGCTGATCGGCGCGCAGCAGAACCGGGGTCGGAACCGAGATCATGTGAACGGATATGTCCCGTTGCCCGCGCAGGCGCAGCGCCCTGTCCAGTTTTGCCGGGCCATCCGGAAGGTTTGAGTGCACTGCCATCTCCATAATCGGCGCTCCTGGTTTTCTGTGGGTTGTCATTTCAGCCGGAAAACGGTGTAGGGGACTGAAAACGCGCCGAAATCCCTGATTTTGATGAGTTTCTCCTCTGCTGCCGAGGCGTCCGTGCCAACGGCGCCATCGACTTCGCCACGCCGGCACATGCGTGCGGCCTCGGTATTGCTGGGAGCCCAGACCCATTCGAAACCTCCACTTGCCAGATCGTCCTGAATGAAGGCGGTCGATGTCGGCGGTGCGGCGACGGTGCGGATGTCCTGTCCGTTGCTTCGGGCGAAGAGCCCCATTTCCGCTGTGTACAGAAAGACATCGGCGGCATAGATCCGTTCAAGGTTGGGCAGGTACAGCTTGTGGATATCGGGATAGAGGTTGCAGACGACACAACCATCAACCTCGCCATCGAGAAGGGCCTGTATGGAATCCTCGGCGGTGCGGCAAAGACGGGGTTGTCCCCTGCCGCCGCGCGAAAGCAGAAAACTCAGCGCCGCGTCGTGGCTGTTGGTGCGTTCGGGACCCAGGGTGGAAACGCTGGCATAGGATGCCTCGTTTCTGGTTTCGCTGTAACTTGTCAGCGGCGGGTGAATGAAATCCGTCACCGCGTCGCCGTTAAAATCGCTGCCGTGAGGGGCAGAACCCGTGTTGATGGCGTGCTGGTTTGCCGCATCCATATTGATGCTCCCTGTCTCTTCGCGTCTTGTCTTTAATTATGTATAGGACAAGTACATATTTATTTTTATGCTACGCAATAATATATTGCAGAGCTTGACATGTTGATGAAGATCAAAATACGATTGTATATAAGTGCTAGTACACATATTTATATTTATTTTTTATTATATGAATACGCTGATATATCTATATTAGCGTATTCATATATTTACATTTTCTGTCTTTATATATTATCTTGTTGAGAGGTATGGTTGCTTTTTATGGGGGTGCTATTATATCTAAAGGATAGTAATTCATCGGTCGGGCGCCGGGTGAAACTCACAGGGCTGTCCTTCGGACAGTTCCGGATATCCGGGTCCGGATGATTTTTTAATTGCAGGTTGAGGAAGCGTTATTGTGAATGTCTATATATTTTATATATACAGAATATTTTCAAGAATGTATTTCCATGTAATTATTCTTTTTATTTTTCTGTATCAGGTCGGATTCGGTCTTTTTTATTCTTCTGTTCTGATTTCCATTTATGGCCTGGTCATATCCTTTTCCGCCATAGCATCAAGTGCCTTGCGGCATCGCCTTTCCTACAAGCCAGCCCTGGTTTTTGGCGAGATCTGCAAATTCACGGGTGTCTATCTCATCATTCTCGGCACCGAACAGGCCGGCGTGAACTTTGTGACCGTGGCCCTGGGGCAGGCGCTTGGCGGGCTGGGTTTCGGTTTCTGCATTTCCCGGGATACGGAGATCATGACCGGGGACAAGTCGGTCACCGAATCCGGCCGGCTGGCGGCGATCCTGTCCAACTCCCAAGGGCTGATGTTCGTCAGCACCTTCCTGTCTGGTTTTGCCGGTGCCGTTCTGTATGCGCATGACGAGCATCTGCCCTTCTATGCCTCGGTTTTTGCCGGGATCGCCACCACGCTGATCCTTCTGTTGTTCATCGATGGCGGAAGGCGTGGCGAAACAGCCGGGGGAAGGGGGAGCGCAGGGGAAACGCCGGCGGTCAGCGCCGCCGTCAATGACAGAAAAACCCTTTTCTGGACAAGCTATTACGCGATCGTTCGCTCTCTGTCGCTGGCGCCGTTTCTGTGTTTTCTGCCCTTTTATTTTATCCAGCTCATGATGGATCCGTATCTGTTCGGCATCCTTCTGAGCCTGTATTCATTATGCGCCTTTCTTTCGGCCCTGCGTTACGGCAGGCTGGTCGCCCTTTTCGGTCTCAGCATCACCTATGCCATCATGACCGGGGCGATGATCCTGTCTTTCCTGCTGTTCTGGTTCACCATTGTGAACCCGGAATACTTCACCGAGATTCTCTATCCGCTGATTGTGGCCACGGCGCTGTTCGGTTTCGGTTCCGGCAGTGTGCGGCCGATCTCTCTGGAAAATCTCGGCCTTGGCGCCATGGACCCCGCCGACAGGGTTTATGTCCTCTCGCGGATGGAAATCCTTTTCGGGATCATCAATACGGTTTTCATCATAACCGGCGCATCGGTCATCATTGCTTTCGGCCTGGGGGATCTGCTGCAGTTCATCACGCTTCTGATGATCGCCGTGACCCTTGTCGGCTGGATCAATATGAACCGTTTCGCGAACCAGGCGGCGGCGGAGAGCTGAGGGAGGAAGGTTTACCCTCCCTCCGGTCGCTGCAGCTCGAAGCTGTCATCCACCACAGCGTAATCCATATATCCAAGACGGCTGAGCGGCTTCATCAGGGAAATATCGACACGGCCATC
>CAYXDL010000197.1:0-5272 GCA_964463775.1 uncultured Hyphomicrobiales bacterium | reverse complement strand
CCCGTCACGGCATTCTGATCAAGGATATCGAGGCACTGGAACGTGCACACCGTGTCGATCTGGTGGTGTTCGACAAGACAGGGACCCTGACCGAGGGCAAGCCCGCGGTTCAGCAGGTCTCAGTTGTCGGTGACTGGGATGAGAAGTCCGTGCTGCGTCTGTGTGCGGCGGCCCAGCAGGGCAGCGAGCATCCTCTGGCCCGTGCCATTCTTGCCGCGGCAGAGGAAGCGGGCATCGACTTGCCGCCCTATGAGGATTTCAAGGCGGTGCCGGGGCTGGGTGTGCAGGCACGGGTCGAAGGCCGGCAGGTGCTTTGCGGCAATGCCGAATTCATGGAGGAGGCGGGTATCGATCTGAAACCTGTCGCCGCCTTGCTCGCCGCGGTGGAGGAACAGGCACAGACCCCGTCGGTCGTGGCGGTGGATGGCCAGGTGGCGGGAGTGATTGCCATTGCCGATACGATCCGTCCGACGGCGCGTCAGGCCATCGCCCTGCTGAAGAAGCAGGGTGTTCGTACTGCCCTGTTGTCCGGTGATATGCCAGCCGTTGCCGCCCGGGTGGCCGAGGATCTGGGGCTTGACAGCTATCGCGGCAAGGTGCGCCCGGGCGACAAGGCGAATGAGGTGGAAAAATACCGTCGTGACGGCCATGTCGTGGCCATGGTCGGGGACGGCGTCAACGATGCTCCGGCGCTGGCGGCCGCCGATGTCGGCATTGCCATGGGCTCCGGCACCGATGTGGCCATGGAGACGGCCTCCATCACCCTGATGCGGTCCGAACCGCGCCTGGTCGGGGCGGCGCTGGATGTGTCCAGGGCGACATGGCGCAAGATCCAGCAGAACCTGTTCTGGGCATTTATCTACAATCTGATCGGCATTCCGCTGGCCATGGCCGGGATTCTCAGCCCGGCTCTTGCGGGGCTGGCCATGGCGCTGAGCTCGGCCAGCGTTGTCAGCAGCTCGCTGCTGCTGCGTTTCTGGAAACCAAAATTCGGGGAGGCATGACATGAATGTCGGAGAAGCGGCGCGCCGCGCCGGTCTGCCCATCAAGACCCTGCATTATTACGAGGAAATCGGGCTGGTGCGCCCCGGGCGGCGGCCCAACGGGTACCGCAGCTATTCGGATCAGGACGTGCACAAGCTGCGCTTCCTGCAGCGGGCCCGGGGGCTGGGTTTCTCGATCGGGGAATGCCGAACGCTGCTGGCGCTGTATGATGATGAAAACCGTGCCAGCGCTGATGTGCGGGCGGTTGCCATGGCCCATCTGGAAAAGGTGCGCCGCAAGATCGAGGAACTGAAATCGATCGAGGCGGTGATTGATGATCTGGTCAGGAACTGCCAGGGCGATCATCGCCCGGATTGCCCCATCCTGAAGGATTTGGCAGTGGATATGCACTGAGAGGGATTCCCCGCCTTCCCTTATCCGTCATTGGCAGCCCGGCGTATGGCGGTATCGGCGGGTGAGGCGGACTCTTCCTCTTTCTCATAGGCGCGGGGCAGGTACAGATAAATAACAGTGCCGTGCCCGGGGGTGCTTTCGATATGGGCCTGGCCGCCCGACTGATTCACGAATCCGTGGATCATGCTCAGCCCCAGGCCGCTGCCCTGGCCCGGCGGTTTGGTGGTGAAGAAGGGATCGAAGGCGCGGGCGGCGGTATCGGCGTCCATGCCCTGCCCGGTATCCCTGACTGCGATGCAGACGTAATCGCCCGGCGGCAGATTGCTGCCGACCTGGCCCGCCGGGGCGACGATATCTTCCGATGATATGGTGATCGTTCCCCCCCGGGGCATGGCATCACGGGCATTGATGACAAGGTTGAGCAGGGCATTTTCCATTTGTCTGCGGTCAATGCGCGCCAGCCATTTATTGTGAAGGTTCAGGCGCAGTTCGATATCCGGTCCAATGCTGCGTTCAAGCAGATCGTAGATATCCCTGATCACCCGGGCAATGTCGACCCTGGCCGGTTGGAGGGGTTGTTTGCGGGCAAAGGCGAGAAGCTGCTGAATCAGGGCGCTGCCCCGTATCGTAGCCTCAAGGGCCGTGTCAATCTTGCGCCGCTGGCCGACGGTGAGATTCTCATCCTCCCGCAGCAATTCCAGATTGCCGGAGATGATGGAGAGAAGATTGTTGAAATCATGGGCCAGACCGCTGGTCAGTTGCCCGATGGCCTGCATTTTCTGTGACTGGCGAAGCTGGTTTTCGATTTCGGCTTCACGGGTGATGTTCCGTCCGATGCCGCGGTAACCCCGGAAGATGCCGTTTTCATCATAAACCGGAACGCCGCTGATCTCGACGATGAGGTTGCTGCCATCACCGCCGGTCATGTTGTAGCGGAAATCGCGAAAGGGCTCGCGTCTTTCCAGGAGTTCCAGATGCGCGCGGACCAGATCTTCGTTCTTGTCGCCAAAGGATGTCAGTTCCCGCCTGCGCCCAAGAAAGAAGCTGGCCGGTTTGCCGGTGATGATCTCTGCATTGTGCGAGATATAGCTGAAGCGCAGATCGGCATCCATTTCCCAGAACCAGTCCGAGGCGCTTTCGGCAAAGTTCTGAAAGCGTTGTTCACTGAGGGCGAGTTTCTCCTGGCTCAGGCGTGCTTCGGTGATGTCATGGCCAATGCCGCAGATGCTGATATCGGCTGATGTTTTATCCTCGATCGGAAAGAAGAGGAAGGAGAGAATTTTTCTCTCATCGCCTTCGCCGATGGTGATTTCGGTTTCAACACCTTCCCCTGTACGCAGGGCCTGGGCCGATCCCGCATCCAGTTTTTCCCGCTGCGCAGGCTCTGCGGCGGTGAGGAAGGCCGAACAGGCCTGGTTGGCGTAGATCATTCCGCCCTGCTCATCCTGCAGGAAAACCAGTATCGGGGCATGTTCCAGTATGGTTTCGCTGCGGTGGCGGGTCTGAAGCAGCTTGCGGAAGGTGTCTTCAATCGTACGACCCAGCAGGTTGAATTCGCGGATGGGTGAGGGGGGAAAGGGGCTGACCTCCTTTTCGTTCGTGATGCGGGAGGCGAATTCAAGCACGGTTTTCAGCGATTGGCGGGTTGCTTTTTGTGCCAGAAGGCTGATCAGAAGAGCCGTCAGGACAATCACGGCGCTGACCAGCAACAGGATGCGCAGATATGATCTGTTGAGATTGGTCAGGGGGGTGCGTTCGAAGCGGGAAACGAGTACGACCGAAGGCCCTGGCGCCCCTTTCGGTGTGATCGGCAGGGCGAATTGCGCGGCGGAGGATGCTTCCCTGATTTTCACCGGCGTGGCCGGGGAGGCGGCAATGACCGTGCCATTCGCTTTCAGCATGAGGCTGCTGGCACTGGAGAGGCCATGCAATTCTTCGAGCAGACGCTGATTGCCGTTCAATACCGTACCGGCAATGAGATAGCCGAGAATGCGCCCGGTATCCGGGGCGACGATTTCGGCCTTCTGATAACGGATGGTCAGCGGCGGGCGCCCCGGGCTGACATAGGTTTTCCACCTATTGCCCGGGTCGCTCGACGTGGCCAGCTTCTTCTTGAAGTCATCGAGATTTTCCAGACGGGGGCTGAAATTCCGCCATGAACCGGTTTTTGCATCATACAGCAGGATCACATCGACCACCGGCACGGTGCTTTGATCAAAGATATCGTAAAGCCGGGGTTCCATGGCATGGTTATCATGCCCGCGACCCATGATCAGCGCCATTTCATCGGCGGCGAGGCCGATGACCGGGGACAGGGAATTCCATCTGGCATTGAAGGCGACGGAAAGAATTTGCTGTTCCTTCTGCAGGAAGCGGTCGGTTTCCGCCTCCACGGCCGTTCGCGATGCGTAATAGGCCGTGCCGGCGGTAATCAGTGCCACCAGCATCGCCATGGCGAAAAAGCCGATGCCGATCAGGGTCGGGTAGGAGAAATCCTTTTCCCGGGCAATTTTATCGGGAGTAGCGGAAGGCATAGCGCATGTAATCCGATATCTTTGCCGCGGGCGTGTCTTTTCGTATCAGTCTGAAAGTGCCGGAATAGATCAGAGGCACCTTTTCCCCCTTGCCCAGCAGGTCGAGCTTAATGGCTTCGGCCATGGCAACGCCGTTATCGTCGTTCATGCGCATGACGGTGAAATCGAGCTCGCCTTTTCGCAGGGCTTCCAGCTCTGCCGATCCGCCGCCCCAGCCATTGACCATGATCTTCCCCAGTTTCCCGGTTTCCTTCAGGGCGTCGATCACACCAAGCGCGATATCGGTGGAGGCGGCATGGATGAAATCGATATCCGGCGTTTCCGCAATGATCTCCAGAGCGGCCTTTCGGGCCTTCTCCCGGTTGAAGTCCACATAATAGGCCGAGACCATGCGCATATCGGGATAGGGTTCCAAGGCCTCAAGGAACGCGCCGCCCCGGACCGTGGAAACATAGCCGCGGGTGCCGTAAAGAAGGGCAAAGCGGGCCTTGCCGCCGGTGCGGCGGATATATTCCTGGGCGAGCAGTTTCGCCCCGGTCGCATGATCGAAACCGACATAGAGAAAGGGGTGCCGGCCATCCAGGGCCCGCAGGGGGGTTGTGATATTCTGCAGGATCAGCCTGGTTTTTCCCTGACGGATGATCTGTCCGATCAGATACTGGTGCTGCTTCGCATCCAAAGTGAAAACCAGATAGTCCGGATCGTTTTTCAGCGCCCCGGCAATGGCTTCGGTTTGTCTGGAAATCTCTTTGCCCGGCCGGGTGAAGGTCGAGGTGATGGTATAGGCGATGCCGAGATCATCCAGCCGTGCCCTGAAGGATGCGACGCTGCGCCGCCAGTAATCCGAAGCCTGAAGGCCGGGATAGACGACGGCGATGCGTATGGGCTGTTTCGTGGTTTTCGTTCTGAGCGTTTCCGGCACCGGCAGGGCGGCGGCGGCAACGGCAGCACTGAAATCGCGCATCAGCGCATTCTGCCCGGGATGTTCGCGCACATAATCGCCGATTGACCAGTATTCGTTCAGATAATGGCCCGCCCTTGCGCCCGGAATCATCATGAAGAAGGCCAGCAATATGGCCACAGCACTCTGCTGCCGCGGAATCATTTGTCTGCCTCGCGCCTTTGTCATTCTTGTCATCAGCCCATCATAACGATGTGGGATTAACACATTATGTTCGTTCAGCCGGATGCCGGGGTCGAGGGAAAAATCACGGGAAGCCGTAAAAAAGGATAAAATTTTAGCAAAAATATTCCTTTCTTTAATATTTGTTAACCATCGCGGGTAATGCTTGCATTCGATACGAGGAAATTTGGTCACGCCTCTGTCGTTCTCTTGGACT
>CAYXDL010000196.1:0-5274 GCA_964463775.1 uncultured Hyphomicrobiales bacterium | reverse complement strand
GCGCGGGTCACCCAATTGCCCTCGGGCAGCATGCCGACGATTTCCGAATGGGCATGCTGGGAAATCTGCCGGATCAGGGTCTTGCGGTAATGCGCCGGCATCCATTCATCGGGTTCGATGCGTTCATCGGCATCGATACGCGCCTGAAAGGCAGCCAGCATCTCATCGGTTTCCTGCGCCACGCCTTCGGGCGCGGCGGTGGTTTTGTCACCTGCCATAATCTCATCTCCTCACGGCCGTTCTGGCGAACCGTTTGCATGCCTGTATCCGGCGCGCCTTTTTGCAATGGCGGCGCCGACGACCTCACTATGTCACATAATATTTTTATTTAAACTATTTTTCGTAATGTTTTGTGAGGGCATTAAAGCACATGAGGACCCGACAGGTCCGGCACTCCCTGCCTCTTGCGGACAAAGGATTGAAATACAAAGGATTTTCAGAGAACCCGAAAATATTCCGCGGGGATGCAGAGCCGCACCTTCAGGCAAAATCCGCGTCAAAACGCCGCGCGAAACGGCCATCGGGTGGCGGCAGCGGCCCCGTGGCCGTGGACAGGTTGGCCGTGATCCACGATTCGGCCAGCGGCGCAAGACGGCGGTAAAGACCGGCGCAGATTTCATGCACCGCATAGCCGGGCCAGTCTTCGGGAAGAAAGGATTGCGGCAACAGCGGATCCCTGAGAATGATCCGCCGGTAGTCATGTATCAGGGCCAGGCGCAGCAGCAGGGCCTGCAGGGGATCGGCCACCGCCACCGCATCCGCCGCCAGCGGCGCGTAATCGGCATGAAAGCGCCGGTAGGCCCCGGCCAGCCCGCCGAGATCCCAGCAAGCGGCGGCAAAATCGCGCCTGCGCGCGGGCGTGCCGCCACCGATCACTGCGCCATGCAGGTAAAGAAAATCTCCGCCGTTCAGGGCGGAAACGGCTTCCATCAGCTTGTCATCGAGGCGCGGATGCACCTGCAGGGAGGGTGAAAGATCACCAAACCCGAGCCAGGACAGCTTGCGCCGCATTTCATCGCGCCGGGCCGGGGGCAATCCCTGCAGGGACAACATCCCCCATTCGGCGCTTTCCGTGCGCGGCATCGGGCCATAGATGCGCCGCGTCGCCTGTTCGAACTTGCGCTGGCCCTCTGCCGTCAGGCTGTAATCGGAACGCCGTCCGTGCCGGTGCGCCACCAGCAGGCCATCCCCGGCCAGACGGGACAGGGCCGTGCGCGCCAGGGTCTCGCTGATTCCCAGCGCTGCCAGCAGGGGCAGCAGGCTGCCTGTCCAGACCGTGCCGCCATGAGGGGCGATGGCATCACCGAATACGGTGACGATGATACTGCCCGCGCGCAGCGGGCGGCGGGCGCGGAACCGGTCGAGAAGGCCTTCGGCAGGCGAAGACGCCGTTTTGACGGATTCAGACATGGGCGCCACGTTACGCAGAGCAGCCGCCTTCGTCCATAACCAACATCAATTCATCCGACACCGCTGCGGGCATCCTCGGCCATCATCGCCGCCGCCTTCTCGCCGATCATGATCACAGGCGCATTGGTATTGCCGCCGATCAGCGTCGGCATGACTGAGGCATCGGCAATGCGCAGCCCCTCGATCCCGCGCAGGCGCAGGCGCTCGTCCACCACCGCCATGTCGTCATTGCCCATGCGGCAGGTGCCGACCGGATGATAGATCGTATCCGCGCGGTCCCGTATCGCCTGTTCCAGCGCCGCATCATCATCGATATCGAACGGATACAGGGGTTTCCCGCGATACGGGGCGAAGGCGTCATCCTGCAAAAGCCGGTGCATGATCCGTGCCCCGCGCATCAGCAGGCGCAGATCCTCCTCCTCACTCAGAAATTGCGGATCGATGCGCGGCGCGCTTTTCGGGTTGCGGTCCTGCAGCGTGACCGTACCGCGGGATCTGGGTCTCAGGACACAGACATGGCAGCTGTAGCCGGTGGTGAAATGCAGCTTGCGGTTATGATCATCGACAATGCCGTCGACGAAATGAAGCTGAAGGTCGGGTATGGCCTGATCCGGGCCGCTTCTGATGAAAGCGCCGGCCTCGGCGAAATTGCTGGTCAGAGCCCCCTGACGATGACGGCGCCAGCGCGGAATGGCGCGCAAAAGGCGCCACAATCCGCCGGGATCCATCCCGAACAGCCATTCGCGGCCGCCGCGGGCCACAAAATTGAAAATGAAATCGATGTGATCCTGCAGATTGCGCCCGACACCAGGCAGATGGTGGCGCACTTCAATGCCGTGGCGGCCCAGCTCCTCCCCGTCGCCGATGCCTGAAAGCATCAGCAGTTGCGGCGTGACGAAGGCACCGGCGGCCAGCACCACTTCGCCCCTGGCGCGGATTTCGCGGACACGCCCGCCCTGGCGGATGCGCACCCCCCGCGCGCGGCCATGTTCGGTCAGCACCATTTCAGCACGCGCACCGGTCAGGATATGCAGATTCTCCCGCCCCGCCGCAGGGGCAAGATAGGCTCTGGCGGCGCTGCAGCGCTCACCATTGATCTGGGTCAGCTGATAAAACCCCGCCCCCTCCTGCTCGGGGCCGTTGAAATCCTCATTCAGGGGAATCTGCATGGCGGCGGCGGCGCGGCAAAAGGCATCACCCAATTCGGTCCGCCAGCGGGAATCCGCAACGTTCAGCGGCCCGCCGCGACCATGACAGGAATCCCCGAAGCGTTCATTGTTCTCGGCCTTGCGGAAAAAGGGCAGCACATCGGCATAGGACCAGCCATGATTGCCCAATGCCGCCCAGTGATCGTAATCCGCCGGATGGCCACGGATATAAATCATGGCATTGATCGCGCTGCTGCCCCCCAGGGCCCGCCCGCGCGGCTGATAGCCGCGCCGCCCGTTCAGTCCCGGCTGAGGCACGGTTTCATAGGCCCAGTTGAACAGCTTGCCCGGCACGATCGCCGCCACCCCGGCCGGTACGCGGATCAGCAGACTGCCGCCGGAACCGCCCGCCTCGATCAGGCAGACCTTGTTGGCGGGATTTTCCGACAGCCGCGCCGCCACAACGGCGCCGCCGGAACCACCGCCAACGACGATGTAATCATAGATGACCGCTTCGTCATACATGAGCATTCCCCCATTCTCCCCGATGCCTCCGTAACGGATCATTGAACGCGATCGGCCGCTCATATACAACCATGGACCTTATCCGCCACGGGCCGTCATTCCCGGTAAACAGAGGTGTTCTCATGCTATCGATATTGTCCCTGGGGTTTCTGATCGGCATGCAGCATGCGCTGGAAGCCGATCATGTCGCCGCCGTTTCCAGCCTGGTTGCGGGCAAGAAATCCCTGCGCAGCATCGCCCGCCATGGTGCCGCCTGGGGGTCGGGCCATGCGCTGATGCTGCTGGTAGTCGGTGGCGGCGCCCTGCTGCTGGGCCGCAGCGTGCCGGAGAATTTCGCCACCTGGATCGAATTTGCCGTCAGCATCATGCTTATCGGGCTGGGCGGACATCTGCTCTATCGCCTGTGGCGTGACCGCATCCATTTCCACAGTCACCGCCATGATGGCGACACCGTCCATTTCCATGCTCATTCCCACCGGGGGGAAACCGGCCCCCATGATGCCAGTTCCCACCATCATGACCACCCGGAGGGTTTACCGCTGCGCACCTTTGCCGTCGGCCTCATGCATGGCATGGCCGGTTCGGCCGCCCTGGTGGTGCTGACGGCCTCGGCCATCGCATCGCCACTGGCGGGATTGCTGTACATCGTCCTCTTTGGTGCGGGATCGATCCTTGGCATGTGGGCACTGTCGCTGGTCATTGCCGTACCCCTCAGCTTCACCGCCCGTTTCCTCACCCTTGCCAATAACAGCCTGCAGGTCGCGATCGGCCTGATCACCATCGCCGTCGGCGGCTGGCTGATGCACGGCACCGGGATCATCACCTTCTGAAGCCTGGCACAATCCCCGCCGGGGTCCTGGCCGTTTACACATCGCAATGACCATGCATATGGCATATTCTGGTCCGGCCCCCGGACAGCTTGAGCAGGAGGGACCGGATGTTCAGCAATGCCATATTCGCCGATCTGCTCTCGCAGATCTGGTTTCGTTTTGCGCTGGTTTCCCTGTTCGGTTTTCTGACCGGGCTGGAATTCCGCGAATACCTGCTGATGCGCAGCCGGGAGCAGCCTGATCTGCCGCCGATCAGCCTGGGCAGCAGCAGGACCTTCAGCTTCGTCGCGATGCTGGGCTATGTTCTGTTTCTGCTCGACCCTGCCTACCGCCTCTATCTCGGTGGCATGGCGGTTCTGCTGGTCTTCCTCGGCCTGTTCTATCATCACAGGCTCAGTAACGGGCAGACGGGACTGCTGCAGCCGCTGATCGTTCTGCTGGTTTACACCTATGGCCCCATCGTGTCGCTGCAGCCGCCGTGGTTTCTGATCCTGGTCTTTGTCGCGCTGGTTTTTGCCCTGGGCGCACGCAAGAAGGTTCATCTGATCGCCGAAACGGTCGAGCCTGCGGAAATGCAGACCCTGGCGCGGTTTCTGCTGCTTTCGGGCGTCGTTCTGCCGCTGCTGCCAGACAAGCCGGTTTCGGCATATGTGCCGGTCACGCCTTTCAGAATATGGCTGGCCGTGGTGGTCATTTCCGGCATTTCCTATATCGGTTACATCCTGAAGAAATATTTTTTCAAACGCCGCGGCTATCTGATCGCCGGGCTGCTCGGCGGGCTGTATTCGAGCACGGCGGCAACGGTGGTGCTGGCACGGAAAACCCGCCATGGCGACCCCGGGGATCCTTCGCCCGGCGCCGGCATCGTCGCGGCGACGGGCATGATGTATCTGCGCCTGCTTCTTCTGGTCGGCGTTATGAACATCCGGCTGCTCCCTCTGCTCGCCGTGCCCCTGCTGGGGCTGGGGCTGGCCGCGATATTCCTGGCCTTCCTCATGGACCGCAGGGCGGCAATGACCACGGATGCCCTGCCCGATCTCGAACGATCGAACCCGCTGGAGCTGGGCGTTGCCCTGCTTTTCGCCCTCATCTTCGTCATTATGCTGGTGGTCACCCGTCAGGTCATAGAGCTGTTCGGCAATACGGGGCTGGAAATTCTTTCCGTGCTGATGGGCATTACCGACATCGACCCCTTCATCCTCTCCATCCTCAGCGGCCGGTATCAGCTGACCGGGGAAGCCCAGCTTGCCGGTGCCATTCTCTTGGCTGCCGGCAGCAACAATCTTCTGAAGGCGGTATATGCGTTCATCCTCGGCAAACGCCGGACCGTTGCCACCGCCGTGGCGCTGCTGTGCGCCTTC
>CAYXDL010000195.1:0-5291 GCA_964463775.1 uncultured Hyphomicrobiales bacterium | reverse complement strand
CAGGTAGCGCGGTCCGCCTGCCTTCGGTCCGGTGCCCGAGAGACTCTCCCCGCCAAAAGGCTGCACCCCGACAACGGCACCGATCATGTTGCGGTTGACATAGGCATTGCCCACCCGCACCCGCGACAGAATGTACTGCACCGTCTCGTCGATGCGGCTGTGAATGCCAAGCGTCAGCCCGTAGCCTGTGGCGTTGATCGCCTCGCACACCTTTTCCAGCCGGTCCCCGGCATAGGGGATGACATGGAGAATGGGACCGAAGACTTCCCGCTGCAGGCGCCCGGGATCGTCGATACGGAATGCCTTCGGGGTGATGAAATGGCCGTTGGCGGCCAGGGCCGCCGGGCCGCTGGCCAGCAAGTCGCCCTCCCTCATCATGCGCTCCGCATGGGCCTGAAGCATGGCGCAGGCCTCCCGGTCGATCACCGGCCCCAGATCGGTCGATAACAGGCCCGGATCGCCGATGCGCAATTCGGCCATCGCGCCTTCGAGCATGCGGATGATCTTTTCCGCCACCGGCTCCTGCACGAACAATATCCGCAGGGCCGAGCAACGCTGACCGGCGGAATGGAAGGCCGAACGCACCACGTCACTGACCACCTGTTCCGGCAGGGCGGTGGAATCGACGATCATCGCATTCTGCCCGCCGGTTTCGGCAATCAATGGCAGAATCGGACCGGATCGGGCAGCAAGCGCCTTGTGAATGGCCTTGGCCGTTTCGGTCGAACCGGTGAAGGCGACACCGCCAATGGCCGGATCATTGACCAGCGCCGCCCCCAGTTGCCCGTCTCCGGGCAGCAGGTGCAGTACTTCTTCCGGCACCCCTGCCCGGTGCAGCAGGGAAACGGCGCGGGCGGCGATCAGAGGCGTCTGCTCAGCCGGTTTGGCCAGCACCGCATTGCCCGCCGCCAGTGCCGCCGAGACCTGCCCGGTGAAAATCGCCAGCGGGAAATTCCACGGGCTGATGCAGACAAACACGCCCCGCCCGTGCAGGGACAGGCGGTTATCCTCTCCCGTCGGGCCGGGCAGTTGTTCCGGCGCGGCAAAATCGCGTTCGGCCATCAGGGCATAGTAACGCAGAAAATCAACGGCCTCGCGAAGTTCGGCGACGGCATCGCCGACGGTTTTTCCCGCTTCGCGAATGGCCAGATACATCAGATGCGCCCGGTCCTGTTCGAACAGATCGGCGGCGCGGCGCAGGATGGCGGCCCGTTCCGCCCCGCCCGCGCGATCCCAGTCTGCGGCGGCGGCAGCGGCAATGGTTGCGGCGCGGACGGCAACGGCCTCATCAGCCTCCGTCACCTCGCCGACGATACGGTCAAGACAGGCCGGATCGCGCACGGGCCGAGACGTGCCATCCGCGCCTTCCCCGGCAATCATGGGTGCGGCTGTATAGCTCTCACCCGCCGCCGCTTCCAGCGCCGCCTTCAGATCGCGGGTCAGGGCGTAATCCTCAAGATCCTCCCCTCTGGAATTCAGCCGCCCTTCTCCATACAGATTGCGTGGCAGGGGAATTTTCGGATGCGGGCTCAGCCCCTGCCGCTCAATGATGCGGACCGGGTCCTCGATGATTCTGGCCACGGGCAGGCTGTCATCGAAAATACGGTTGACGAAGGATGAATTGGCGCCGTTCTCCAGCAGACGGCGCACCAGATAGGCCAGCAGATCCTCATGACTGCCGACCGGGGCATAGATGCGGCAGGCCAGACCGTCCTTCAGTTCGAACAGGGCCTCATAAAGCGATGCGCCCATGCCGTGCAGGCGCTGAAATTCGAAATCGCGGCGGTTGCCGGCAAACGCCGTGATCGCCGCCACCGTATGCGCGTTATGGGTGGCGAACTGGGGAAAAAACACATCACTGGCCGCCAGCAATGCCCGCGCACAGGCCAGATAGGAAACATCCGTCGCCGCCTTGCGGGTGAAAACGGGATAGCCATCAAGGCCCAGTTCCTGCGCATGCTTGATTTCCGTATCCCAATAGGCGCCCTTGACCAGACGGACCATCAGCCGCCGGGCCGCCCGCCGCCCCAGCGCCGCCAGCCAGTCAATCACCGCCCGCGCCCGTTTCTGATAGGCCTGCACCGCCAGGCCGAGGCCGTCCCAACCGCGCAGATCTGCATCCAGCACCAGATGCTCGAACAATTCCAGCGACAGTTCCAGCCGCGCCGCTTCCTCCGCATCGATGCAGAAGCCGAGCTCGTTCTCTTTTGCCAGCAGCGCCAGCTGGCGCAGGCGGGGCAGAAGTTCGGCGAAAACCCGTTCGCGCTGCCCGGCCTCGTAACGGGGATGAAGGGCCGAAAGTTTGATCGAGATACCCGGCCGCCTTGTGATGTCGCCACGGCCGTCAGGCAAAGCACCAAGGGCCAGGATCGCGGTTCTGTAGGCCTCGAAATACCGTTCGGCATCGGCCATTGTCCGCGCGCCTTCCCCCAGCATATCGAAGGAGAAGCGATAACCCTGCTCGCGGCGAGGCCGGGAACGGGAGATTGCCTCTTCGATGGTCCGCCCCTGCACGAACTGACGGCCCATGATGCGCATCGCCTGATTGACCGCCTTGCGGATGATCGGCTCACCCGAGCGCGAAACCAGCGCCGAGAGCATGCCTTTCCAGTCCCGCTCTTCCTGCCCGGCCAGGGATACGACGCGCCCGGTCAGCATCAGCCCCCAGGTGGAGGCATTGACGAACAGCGAGGAACTGTTGCCGATATGCTTCTCCCAGGCCTGACCGCCGATCTTGTCACGGATCAGGCGATCCTGGGTTTCGGCATCGGGCACGCGCAGCAATGCCTCCGCCAAGCACATCAGCATCACCCCTTCGCGGGTGGAAAGCTCGTATTCATGCAGAAAGGCATCGAGACCGCCGCCCTTGCGCCGCTCGCTGCGCACCCGTTCCACCAGTGACGTGGCCAGGCGGGCGACCGGCTCCGCCTCGCCCTCGCGAAGGCGCGCCTCACCGATCAGGTCGCGCAAACAGGCGGTTTCATCGCGGTAATGCGCCTCGGAAATCGCCTCATCCAGTACTTCCGGACCTGGGTCGGGGTAGATCAGCGTGGTTTTTACCATAAGCCCAATTCCTTCAGTTCCGCGGCGATCTCCAGATCGCCCTCATCACCACCCGCCAGATCGGCGGGAGCATCGGCAGGGTTCAGATAGCGACAGCCCTGATGGGGCCGGCGTGCCTGGGGCACCGTGCGCACCAGCTCCGGGGCCAGATGCAGGGCACAGCGGCGGATACCGTCATCATCGCTGAAGGTTTCGATGCCGGTTATGCGCTGGCGCACCCGGATATGGCCACCAATCACCCAATAGAGCGAACCGCCATCGAGGATTTCCTCCGCACGGCGCGGTGTCTGGCGGGTGACATGCACCAGCCGGCCCGTGGCCTGTAGGCGCTGGCGCTGAATTTCCTCCAGCCGTTCGACGCTCGCGACCCCGACACAGAGTTTCAGCAGATGCACGGTCATGGTCCTCTCCGCTCAGAGCAGCCTGCAACCAGCCCCGCCCGGTTCTGCCCGCCGGGGCCGGAGCGGGTATCCGGAAGAAGGCGGTGAATCACCTGAAAACATCATTTTATGCCCTGGGCATACGGGAAAGAACATGGTCCTTCATCCGCCATCACAACCAAACCTTCTCTTAGTGATATTGATATCACTATAAGGTAATGTCAATCCGGATTTTGAATGCTATATCGGTTGCATGAACCATAACGGGAACATCAGGCAGGCAGAACAGCATGCCGCATCGGCACCGCGCCTGCGGCGGCGGCGGCGCAGCGCGGCCGAAACACGCGAAATTCTGCTGGATGCGGCGGCAAGTGAATTCAACCGCTCCGGCTATTTCAACACCGACAGCAACAAGCTGGCCCGGATCGCCGGATATGCGCCGGGCACCTTTTACAAGCATTTTCAGGACAAGCGCGACATCTTCCTCGCCGCCTATGAAAAATGGGTCGTCACCGAATGGGATGAAATCCGCGAATGCATCGAAGCCGGGCGCGAAGGGCTGAGCGCCCGCCTGATCGCCAAGATCCTCGATCATCACAAACGCTGGCGGGGCTTCCGCTCCGACCTGCGGGCGCTGGCGGCAACCGACAAGACGGTCAGCAGCTTCCAGCACGGCCTGCGCAAGCGCCAGATTGCCGCTTACGGCGAGCTCGTCACCGTGGCCGGAGGAACCCCCAAATCAGCCAGCGAAATTCTCTTCATCCTGCTATGCCTGGAACGCATCTGCGATGCCATCGCCGATGGTGACATCGCCGCCCAGGGTGGCGAGGATGCGGTCATGATCGCGGAGCTGGAAAAGCTCACCGACCGCCTGTTTTCATAACGACCGTATGCATCACCCCATACCGTGGGAGCCTGAATAGGCGTTCGGCATTGGCGGGGTCCAGCCGTCAAGAGCCCCGGGGCGGGGACGATGGATTTCGACCAGCAGCGGATAACACGGCGCCGCATCCGATGAATGGCTGTCGCCGCAATCACCGCCCGGACAGGCCGAAAGCGCGCCGAGCAGGTCGATTTCCGCAAAAAATTCAAGATAATCACCGGGCCGGACCGGGCTTGCCTTCATGAAATACTGATGCGTATCCCGGCTGAAGCCGGTGCACATGAACACGTTCAGTACATCGTGGACGTGAAGCTCCGCCTCCGCCAGCGAAAGCCCTCTGTCCGCCGCAAGGGCGCGGGTCAGGTTCGAATGACAGCAATGATGATATTCGCCGCCGCCAAGCAGCCTGTTGGTATAGGGATCGCAGCGGGTGCCGATGACATCATGCACCCCGGCGCCATCCTCATCCCAGCCATACCAGTCGAGCGTGTCACAGCTGATCGTCGCCATCGGCCGCAGATGGGGAAAGCTGCTCCACAGCCTGTCGCCGGTGCTGAGATGGGTCCCGTGCAGTGCCCGGGTCTTGCCGCTGTAAAAGCGCTCCGAGAGATCATGCGCATTCCACAGGTTGAGATCGCCGACCTGTGGCCCCTCGCTGCTGACGATGCGGAAGAAATGCCCCGCGGGCACGTCGAAGCTTCGCGCATCACGCGGAGGAACCGTTATCGCGGCGATCTTTTCCATGCCTCTTCGCGCCGCCTCGAAAAAACCTGCATCAAAGGGGGGCAGGCTGTCATCGGGATAACAGATGACAGGACGCGCGCTCCGGCGGATATCCGCATAGGCGGGCGGGGCATGGCGGGGCTGGCGTTTCATGGGGCATCCTCCCGTATCCGGAGAGGGAAGACTGCCCGCCCCGGATCAGCAGGTCAAGACGCCGGCGTTTCACCACGCCCCAGAGCATT
>CAYXDL010000194.1:0-5309 GCA_964463775.1 uncultured Hyphomicrobiales bacterium | reverse complement strand
GTTTTTCCGCCGATGCACGTTTCAACCGGGCGACCCTCGGCGTTTTCGAGCTGGGCTCCGTCTTCAAGGCTTTTACCGCGGCAATGGCACTCGATTACGGGGTGGTCGGTGTCAACGGCGGTTACGATGCCACCCGGCCGCTGAAGGTTTCGCGCTTTTCCATTCGTGATGAGCATGGCAAGGGGCGCTGGCTGTCGGTGCCGGAAATCATCATTTATTCATCGAATATCGGCGCGGCGAAAATGGCCCTGGATGTGGGCGGGGACCGCCAGCGCCAGTTTCTGGAACGTTTCGGGCTGACAAGAAAGCTGAATGTGGAGCTGCCTGAAATCGGCCGTCCGCTGTTGCCGCGCCGCTGGGGGATGACGGAGACGGCGACCATTTCCTTCGGTCACGGCATTTCCGTCAGCCCCGCGCAGCTTGCCGCGGCTTTTGCCAGAATCGTCAATGGCGGCCTCGACCTGAAGCCGACACTCCTGCGCCGCAAGGCGGATGCCGATGCCCGGGGTGAGCGGCTGATTTCGGCCCGTACGGCGGATCTGATGCGCCGGATCCTGCGCAAGGTGGTCACCGATGGCACGGCCCGCTTCGCTGATGCGCCGGGCTATCGGGTCGGTGGCAAGACCGGCACGGCAGACAAGGCCGGGCGTGGCGGCTACAACCGCGAGGCGATCATTTCGACCTTCGCCGGAGCCTTTCCCATGGACGATCCGCGTTATGTGGTGCTGGCCATGCTGGATGAGCCGCGCGGTATTCCCGAAACCGGCAATCTGGCCCAGGCGGGCTGGACGGCGGCGCCGGTCGTCGGGCGGGTGATTACGCGTATCGGCCCCCTGCTTGGTGTGGCGCCGAAACCGGCCAACGATCCCGGAGTGGTCCGGGCACTGAAGCTGAAAGTCAGAACCAAAGAGAAGAAGCTTGAAACTTTCTGAGCTGTTGGAGGGCATAACCCCCTATGCGGGGGCGGACAGGGATGTCAGCGGTATCTGTGCTGACAGCCGCCTGCTGCGCGCCGGCGAGGTATTCGTGGCCATGCCCGGCAGCCAGGCCGATGGCCGTGCCTTCATTGCCGATGCCCTTGCCGCCGGCGCCTCGGCGGTTCTCGGACGGGGGCTGCCCGATGGGGGCGGGGCGGCTGTCCCCTTCATTGAATGTGACAATCCCCGCCGGGCCTATGCTCTGATGGCCAGGCGTCTTCACCCCCTTCAGCCGGCCTGCATGGTTGCGGTCACGGGCACCAATGGTAAAAGCTCCGTTGCCGTTTTTCTGCGCCGGATATGGGAGAGGGCGGGGCTGGCTGCCGCCTCTGTCGGGACGCTGGGCGTGCAGGGATGCGGGCAGGATATTCCCGGCGGGCTGACATCGCCGGATTCCCTGACCCTGCACCGGCTGCTGGAGCGTCTGGCCGATGCCGGATGCAGCCATGGGGTACTCGAAGCCTCAAGTCACGGTCTGGACCAGCGCCGTCTTGACGGCATTGACTTCACCGCCGCCGCCTTTACCAATCTGACGCGCGATCATCTGGATTATCATGGCGATGAAGAGGCTTATTTCACCGCCAAATCCCGCCTGTTCAGCACATTGCTGCCCGATGGTGCGCCCGCTGTCATCAATGCGGATGACGCCTTCGGGCAACGTCTGGCCGGTCTGTGCCGGGGAAGAGGACTGAGACCCTGTCTTTACGGCCGCGATGCGCGGGCCGATTGCCGTATTCTCGAACAACACCCCTCGGATCGCGGTCAGGTTCTGCGCTTTTCCTTCCGCGGGCGCGAGGAAACGGTCGATCTGCCCCTGATCGGGGCCTTTCAGGGGGAAAACGCACTCTGCGCCCTGCTGCTGGCGGTTGAAACCGGCCTGCCTCTTGCCGATGCCCTGGCAGCGCTGGAAGGGCTGGAGGCCCCGGCCGGCCGGATGGAGGTGATCGGACGCACCCCCGCAGGGGCCCTGGTGATGGTCGATTATGCCCATACCCCCGATGCCTTGCGCACGGTACTGACGGCGGTGCGGGATTTCACCCCGAAACGTCTGCTGGTCGTCTTTGGCTGCGGTGGTGATCGGGACCGGGGCAAACGTCCGCAAATGGGCGCCGTGGCGAATGATCTGGCCGATCTGGTGATTGTGACCGACGACAATCCGCGCCATGAGGATGCGGCGGCCATCCGCCGCGACATTCTCGTTGCCTGCCCCGGTGCCGTCGAAATCGCCGACCGGGCGGCGGCCATCGCTTATGGCATCGGACAGGCCGGAGCTGGCGATGTGCTGGTGGTGGCAGGCAAGGGGCATGAGGGCGGGCAGATCGTCGGTGACGAGATCCTGCCCTTCGATGACCGCGCGGCCGTGCGCCTGCTGCTGGACCCGGCACACCGGGCGGGAGGGGCGCGATGAACGCATTGTGGACGGCGGCGGAGGTTCTGGCGGCGACCGGCGGCAATGGCCCGCAGGGCTGGGCGGCACAGGGCGTGTCGATCAATACCCGCACCCTGAGGCCCGGTGATCTGTTCATCGCGCTGAAGGGTGAGAAATTCGACGGTCACGATTATGTCAATGATGCCTTCTCCAGGGGGGCGGCGGCCTGCATCGTGATGGCGGGGCGCGCTGCGGATGCATCCGGGCCGCTGGTCGGCGTGGCGGATACGATGCGGGCGCTTTATGACCTGGCGGGGGCCGCCCGCCGGCGCACGGATGCCCGGGTGGTGGCGATTACCGGCAGTGTCGGCAAGACCAGTATGAAGGAGGGGCTGGCCCATATCCTTTCCGCCCATGCGGCCCGGGGGTCGGTCCATGCCTCCGAAGGCAATCTCAACAACCAGTGGGGGCTGCCGCTGTCCCTGACGCGGCTGCCCGTTTCAGCGCGTTTCGCCATTTTTGAGATCGGCATGAATCATGCTGGGGAAATCGAACCGCTCAGTCGGTTGGCGAAACCGCATCTGGCACTGGTGACCGGGGTTGAGGCAACGCATATCGGCCATTTCGCCGGGCTTGAGGATATCGCATATGCCAAGGCGGAGATTTTCGCCGGTGTCGCGGCGGGCGGTACGGCCATCATCAATGCCGGCAGCGCCCATGGTGATGTGCTGCGCGCCGCGGCGCGCGATGCCGGCTGTGCCCATGTGCTGGATTATGGTTTTTCCGGCCATGATGCGCGGGTGGAGGTTCTGCGCACCGATGCGCGGGGCAGTGAAATCCGCCTCACGCTCGCCGGGCGGTGCGTCGATGCGCGCCTTTCGGTGCCGGGACGCCATTGGGCGGAAAATGCCGCGGGCCTGGCCCTGGCAGCCCATGTTCTGGGCATGGATCCGGCCGAAATCGCCGGAGCGCTGGAAGGCTTGTCCCCGCTGCCGGGACGCGGGCACAGGCTGACGGTCGGCACGGGAGAGCACGCCTTCACCCTGATTGATGATGCTTACAACGCCAGCCCGGCATCGATGCGCGCGGCCATCGATGTGCTGTCGATGATGGCGCCGGATCCGGGGGGGCGGCGGGTGCTGATTGTTGCCGACATGCTCGAACTCGGTGAACACGGCCCGGCCCTGCACCGGGAACTGGCGCCGCTGATTGCCGATGCGGGCATCGATGTGGTGCATACGGCCGGGCCGCTGGCAGGGGTGCTGCGCGATGCCCTTCCGGCGGAAATGCGTGGCCGTCATGCCGGTGATGCCCGGGCTCTGGCGGCACAGGCGGAGGAACTGGCCGCACCGGGCGATGTGGTGCTGGTGAAGGGATCGTTGGGCATGGGGCTGGCTGGGGTGATCGAGGCCCTGAAAAGCCGCCATGGCACGGCGGATGGGGCACAACGGCAGGGAGGTGACGTTGCTCTATAATCTTCTGGTGCCGCTGGCCGATCAGTATCAGATCTTCAATGTCATCCGCTATCTGACATTCCGCACCGGTGCGGCGGTGCTGACGGCGCTGATCATCAGCTTCATTTTCGGCCCCTATCTGATCCGGCGCCTGCGGGCCATGCAGCATAATGGTCAGCCGATCCGTGATGACGGCCCCGAAACCCATATCGTCGCCAAGCAGGGCACGCCGACCATGGGCGGGTTCATGATCCTGCTCGGCCTGCTGGTGTCGACCCTGCTGTGGGCGGATCTGAGCAACGGTTATGTCTGGGCGGTGATGCTGGTGACGCTGGGCTTCGGTCTGGTCGGTTTTGCCGATGATTATCTGAAGGTTAGCCAGCATTCATCGCGCGGGCTGTCCGGCAGGGTCAAGTTGCTGGTGGAAATGCTGGTGGCGTTGGCTGCCATGCTGTGGATTTCGCGGCTGATGCCGCCGGAACTGGCAACCCATCTGGCGGTACCCTTTTTCAAGGATGTGCTGTTCAATCTCGGCTGGTTCTTCATCCCCTTCGGCATGTTCGTGATCATCGGTGCCTCCAATGCCGTCAATCTGACCGACGGGCTGGACGGGCTGGCGATCGTGCCGGTGATGATCGCCGTGTCCAGTTTCGGCTTCATCGCCTATCTGGTCGGCCATACGGGATATTCGGAATATCTGGGGCTTCACCATGTCTCCGGCAGTGGCGAACTGGCGGTGTTCAGCGGTGCGTTGCTGGGGGCCGGGCTCGGTTTTCTCTGGTTCAACGCCCCGCCGGCCATGGTGTTCATGGGCGATACGGGCAGTCTGGCTATGGGCGGGGCGCTGGGGGCGATCAGCGTCATTACCAAGCATGAGCTGGTTCTGGCCATCATCGGCGGGTTGTTCGTGCTGGAAACGGTTTCGGTGATCGTGCAGGTGGCCTCCTTCAAACTGACGGGACGGCGGGTATTCCGCATGGCGCCCCTGCATCACCATTTCGAAAAGAAGGGCTGGGCGGAGCCGACCATCGTGATCCGCTTCTGGATCATTGCCGTCATTCTCGCCCTGATCGGCCTGTCGACCCTGAAGCTGAGGTGAGCATGCATCTGCACGGGCAAAACGGGGAAAACTGGGCAGTGTTCGGGCTGGGCCGCAGCGGGCTGTCGGCTGTCCGCGCCCTGTGCCGTGCCGGTGCCCGTGTCACCGCCTGGGATGACCGCGAGGCTCCCCGTGCCCTGGCGGCCGGGGCGGGCGCCACGATCCGCCCCTGGCGGGAATGGGAATGGAAGGCGCTGCGTGCCGTAATCCTTTCCCCCGGCGTGCCCTTCACCCATCCCGTGCCCCATCCCATGGTCGCGGCGGCGCGGGCGGCACATGTTCCCGTTCTGGGTGATGTCGCCCTGTTTGCCGGGGTTTCGGGCGGGCGGCGCATTGCCGCCATCACCGGCACCAACGGCAAGTCCACGGCAACGGCCCTGCTGGCCCATGTGCTGAAGCGCTGCGGCATT
>CAYXDL010000193.1:0-5360 GCA_964463775.1 uncultured Hyphomicrobiales bacterium | reverse complement strand
CAACTTCTCTCCGGCCAGCACCGGCCCATACCAGGTGACGGGATCGCTTTTCGGATCCTCCTCGTCCTCATAACGGGGCAGTTGGGTTACCCAGCGCACCCCGCCGTCAGGAACGTAGATATTGACCAGTTCGTTGTTCTCGCTCAGCAGAAACAGAAAATCGCCCGCAACCCAGGGCGATTGCTGCGAGCCGATGTCACGATCCCATATGCGGCGTCCCTCGCGCAGGCTCAGCGCCACGGCCCGCCCGGCATGGCTGGAGGCAAAGACACGGTCCTCGTCGATCACCGGGGATCCGCTGATATCGTTCAGCGCATCGATCGAGGTAACACGGCGGATGCGGGTCAGGGTGTCGCTCCAGGCGACACGGCCGTTTTCCACCCTGAGCGCCACCAGCTCGCCCGAGGAATAGGGCACAACCACCACATCCCCCGAAACAGCCGGCGCACCGGCACCGATCAGACCGGCGGTTTCGGCAATGCCGCTGTGCCGCCACAATTCGCTGCCATCGATGGCGGAAAGGGCATAAAGCTGATTGTCATAGGTCACGGCGAACACCCGCCCGGCATCCACCGCCGGCGCGGCACGCATCGGCACGCCGATTTTCCTGCGCCAGAACAGGCGCCCGGTTTCGGCATCCAGTGCCCAGACATCACCAAAGGCGGTGGTGGCATAGATGATGCCCCGCCAATAGGCCAGCCCGCCGCCGATGCTGCCGCGCTCCTCACCCTTCGGCGTGAGGCCGACGCGCCAAAGGCGGCTGCCATCGGCGAAATTCACTGCCGTCAGATTGCTGTCGGCATCGAGGGTAAAAACCTTGCCTGCCGCCATCACCGGCGGGTTGACCATGCGTCGCTCGTCATCGTCACCGACGCCGACGGATGCTGACCAGACCTGCTTGAGCGTATCCCCCAGTGCGAGATGCCCCGGCGCGTGATCGGCCTCTCCCCCCTGCTGGGGCCATTCGGCATTGACCACCGGGGCGGGCAGGCGCACGGTAATGTCGGCCAGTTCGGGATCGGCGGATACAGCGCGGTCAAGAGAAAGAATGGACAATCTTTCCCCCGGCAGGGGCGGACCGTCACTTTCACCCAGCCAGTCGGGCAGTTCGCAGGCGGAAAGCGTTACCGCCAACAGCGTCAGGAGAAGGGCACGGCCGGTGCCGCGGCGCATTCGCCCGGTTGCCTGCCGCCATACCGGTAAAACGCCCCGGTTCAATTGCCGCTCCCGGCGGCAGGGCCAAGGCTGTCCAGCAATTCCGCCGCCCGCGCCTTCACCGGCGCCGGCGCTGTCGCATCCTCGCTCAGTTTCTTCAGCAGATCGCGGGCCGTGGCCTTGTCACCATCGCGGATCGCCAGAACCGCCAGCATCTCGCGGGCAATGTGGCGCCAGGGCGAGGTTTCCCCGTTCAGCCCGTCAAGACGGGCGCGCAGGGCGGCACTGTCCCCCGTATCCATGTCGAGCATGGCAATATAGTAATTGGCCATGTCCCTGAAAGGCTTGTCCGCATTCTCATCGGCGGCCAGGGCCTTCAGGGTATCCAGTGCCTCCGTGCGCTTGCCCTGAGCAAGGCGTATCTGCGCCACACGCATCAGCGCCGGCCCCCTGTATCCCGAGGATGCATCGGGCAGAAACGCCGCCAGCGCCTTGTCGGCCTCATCATATTTTCCGGCGGCTATCTGATCGAGGATGGAGAGAAAAACCGCCCCCTGCTCCTGCGCCTGACGGGCCTTGTATTCGCGCCAGCCAACCGTGCCGGCCGTGCCGCCGACAATGAGAATCGCGGCAATGACGGCAAAAATGCCGTATTTCTTCCATAACTCCAGAAACTTGTCCTTGCGGACTTCTTCATCCACTTCAGTGAAGATATCGGCCACTCTGGTTCTCCGACCCTGATTCAGTAGGATTGATGCAGCCCCCGCGAGGGAGGACGATCAGCGGGGTAAAATAGCCGGGGCGGCCCGCATTAGCAATCGCGATGGGGTGAATTCCCCTCACCATCCGCTCCCGTCATCGCCATATGCCACAAGAGCAGGCGGGTATGACGGCCATCATTCAATTCCACAATCTCATCACATGGATGAGTTTTTGGCGAGAAGCTGTTGGAAATAAATAATGTTCCGGGCCTCATTTCTTTTTTTGCCTTGCCGATCAGTTCGTCCATCGGTGCCGGTGACAGGAAGGCATAGGCGATATCGATACCGGCAAGCGGATAATCCCAGAGATTGCAGTAACGAATCTCGATATTGCGACAACCGCTCAGCATGGCCCTGAGCCGGGCAATCACATAAGGAACAGGCGCGGTTTCCACCCCCGTCACCCGGCATTGCGGCAAATGACGGGCGATATGAAGCGCCGTACCGCCGATGCCACAGCCCAGATCGGCAAAATGACACCCTTCCCGTTCCTGCACGATATCGAGCAGGGCGGCATTGGTCGTTTCATTGCTAAGGTAAAGAGGCACCCGTTCGCGCAGAACGTTCCAGAACACCAGCAGCAATGCCAGCGCCGCAAGGATATAGAGATAGGAGGGAACATTCCTGAGCCCCGTGCCGAGAGCCGCCAGAGCCACAATCGGCGCCAGCAGGATGAACAGCAGCCAGATCAGCGGCAGGCGCAGCCAGACCCCTGAAATACAGGCGAGGACAATGCCACCGCCGATTGCCGCCAGTTCATGCCCCGGCCACCAGGCACGCACCGCCAGCAAGGGAAGTGCAAGACCGAACATAAGGCAAAGCAGGGCATAAAGGGCCGGGCGCCGGGTGGCACGGATGCGGAATTCTTCCCCGATCATCTGATGCCTTCATCCGCCTTTGCTGCCATTGCCATGTCCGTTCTTCTTCCTTCCGGCCTTCCGGATTCCGGGAATGCGCCTCATCCTATACAGGATATTAACCAATTTTGTCCAAGGTCGGTCTGAATCGGAAGAGATTGTCTTCATCATACAGGCCGGTATACGGAAATGCTTTTCATCGTCGGTATCGTTATCGTTTTTGGCTCGGTTCTCGGTGGCTACCTGCCGCACGGCACCTTCAGCGTGCTGATTCAGCCCTTCGAGTTTCTCATCATTCTCGGCAGCGCCATCGGCGCCTTCATCATTGCCAACCCACCGCATATCCTGAAGGGCGTCGGCAAGCATTTTCCCCGCGTCCTCAAGGGCACGCCGCACAACAAGGATTCATATCTTGAACTTCTGACCCTGCTTTATGCCATCTTCAAGATGACCAAGGCCAAGGGCATGCTGGCCCTGGAAGCCCATGTCGAGAATCCCGAGGAAAGCGCCCTGTTTCAGAATTTTCCGACCTTCATGAAAGATCACCATGCGGTGGTGTTTCTGTGCGATTACCTGCGCATGATGACCATGGGTACCGAAAACCCCTTCGAACTGGAAAACCTGATGGATGAGGAAATCGAAACCCACCACAATGAGGCCCATGCCGTCGCCGCCGCCGTCAACGCCATGGCCGAAGGGGTCCCGGCCTTCGGCATCGTCGCCGCCGTCCTCGGCGTTATCCTGACCATGGGTTCAATCTCGGAACCGCCGGAGGTTCTGGGTGAACTGATCGCCGCCGCCCTGGTCGGAACCTTCTTCGGCATCCTCATGGCCTATGGCGTATTCAACCCGATCGGCAAGGCGCTGGAGAATTACAGCGACGGCGATACAAAATATTATCAATGCATGAAGGCGGGGCTGCTGGCCCATCTGCAGGGCTATGCCCCGGCCGTATCCATCGAATTTGCCCGCAAGACCCTGTACAGCCACGAGCGTCCAAGCTTTGCCGAGCTGGAAGAAGCGGTGGACAATGCACCCAATGTCTGACCCTACCGCCGTATCTTCCGGAACCGCAAGATAACGAGAAAGCCGCATGTCCGATCCCGGCCAGACCATCATTGTGAAAAAGGTCAAGAAAGGTGGCCATGGCGCCCATGGCGGTGCCTGGAAGATCGCCTATGCCGATTTCGTGACGGCAATGATGGCCTTCTTTCTGTTGCTGTGGCTGCTCAACGTCACAACCGATGAGCAGAAGCTAGGGCTATCCGATTACTTTTCCCCTGCCGCCCCCAGCAAATCGGAATCGGGGTCCGGCGGCGTGCTCGGCGGGCAGAGTCTGCAGACGGAGGGGGCGCAGATTTCCAATGTCGGCCAGCAGGGAATCGTTGTTACGGTCAAACCGCCTCCGGCACCGGGCGAGGAAGGCGATACCGGAGGCACCGAGGGAGAAAACCCGGAGGATCTGACGGACCAGCAACTGGCCGAAGAACTTGCAAAACGAGAGGAAAAAGCCTTCGAGAACGCCGTAAAGGAACTGCGACAAGCCATTCAGGCCGATCCGACCCTTGAGGATCTGGCCAATCAGATCATCATCGATATGACACCGGAAGGGTTGCGCATTCAGCTTGTCGATCAGGACGGCAAACCCATGTTCCAAAGCGGTGGCGCCAGGCCGGCACCGAAAACCGTGGCCCTTCTGGAAAAGGTAGCGAAGGCGGTCAAGGGGCTGCCGAACAAGCTGAAGATCACCGGCCATACGGATTCGGTTCCCTTCCACAGGCAGGACGGTTATTCGAACTGGGAACTGTCCGCCGACCGGGCCAATGCCAGCCGCAGAATTCTGGTTCATGCGGGCATTGCGGAGGACCGCATCGCCCAGGTAACGGGGCTGGCCGATACGGATCCCCTGCTGCCCGACGAGCCGGAGGCGGCGCCGAACCGGCGCATATCGATCACGCTGCTGCGCGAGGCCCCCGTGCTGCCCCCCGAGGAATGAGCATATAAATACATAAAATAATGTATTTATGTTTATTTCCTGCATATCTATGTGCATTAAGGCAAGGGAAATCTGATATCGGTCATCGACGGGGCCGCTGCCGATGATCATAATGAGCGGGCATCATGATCACTAACTGCGTGGGGGGACAAGGAGCACATGGCGGCATGACCGGCGGAACAGAAAGCGCCGAGGGGGAGGACTGCCATGCCCGGCTCCGATAGCCGATGATCATTCTCGATCCCGCATATCACATGATTGCCGTTCTGGTGCTGATGGTGATCGTCATCATCGTCTATGCCAGCGAAAAGATCTCCCTTGAGGTGACGTCGGCCAGCACGGTTGCCGTTCTGCTGCTGTTTTTTGGCCTCTTTCCCTATCAGGGCGATGGCCCACCGATCAATTCGCGTACCCTTCTGGCGGGGCTGGCCGACCCTGCCCTGATCACGGTGCTGGCCCTGCTCGTTGTCGGGCAGGGCATGATTCGCACCGGCACCCTCGATCTGGCGGCACGACGGCTGGCAACCCTGCGCCGCCATCGCCCGGCGCTGGCCATTACCACGGCGCTGACAGCCGCGGCCGTTATCAGCG
>CAYXDL010000192.1:0-5430 GCA_964463775.1 uncultured Hyphomicrobiales bacterium | reverse complement strand
AGGCGGGTCGCATCAGAAGCCCTCCGGCCCGGCTCAGGCGCAACCGGCCCGGGGCGCGATCGGACCCAGAGCCTCGACCAGCTTCAGCCCGGCGCCCTCAGTCACGGCCTGATACATGTTCATGGTGACATGATGATCCCTGGCGCCGATGGTCGTCTTGCCGGTCGGACTGTCGATTGACAGCCCCTCCAGAGCGTCTATCAGGGCCTCCCGGTCCACCCTGCCTGCCTTGTTCAGCGCATCCCGGACCGCGATCAGCGAATTGTAATGGGTCATCACATAATGGGAAATCGGCACATCCTTGCCTGCCATCGCCCGGATACGGCCGACGAAATCCTGTACGCCGGGGCTGGGGTCGGAAGCGACGAAAGGAACCGTCACCCACATGTTCTGCCCCTTGCCGGGACCGAAAGCGCCCAGATAGGTTTCAGCGAAGCCAAGGAAGGCCACGGTCACATCCTTCATCAGGCCGAAATCCTCCGCCTGTTTGATGAAGGTGATGCCATCGGCGCCGGGCAGGGCGAAAACCAGAACCTTCGCCCCCGATTCCCTGATCCGGCGAATGACGGGGGCAAAATCCTTGACCCCCCAGGGAGTGAATTCCTTGCCGGCCACCGTGCCACCAAGTCCCCTGACAATGCCTTCCGCCGCCTCGAACATCTTCTGCGGCCATACGTAATCGGCTCCGAACATGTAAAAGCTGTTGCCGAATTTGGCCTTCATCATCGGCAGCAGTTTTTCCAGTTCCTGATTGGGAACCGTGTTGAAGCTGAAAAGATAGCGTCCGCAGGCGCCGCCTTCGTAATTGGTGGCATACAGCAGGGGCGTTTTCATCCGCGTCAGCGTCGGCGTCATTGCATCGCGCGCGTTCGAGGTGATCGGCCCGCTCAGCGCCAGAACCTTGTCACGGCGAATCAGCGATGCCGTCCGCTCCACCGATGTCTTCGGGTCGGTCTTGTTGTCCTCATAAAGAATTTCGACCTTGTGACCGAGAATCCCGCCTGCGTCATTGATCTCCCGCGCGGCCAGGTCCAGCCCCAGCTTGGCCTGATTACCGAACAGTTCCAGCCCGCCGCTGAAAGGCTGCACCGCCCCGATCCTGATGGTTTTCGCCGCGCCGATGGCAAAGCGCGGTAAGCCGCTTGCCGCCACCAGCCCGGCGGCGGCTGAACCGAGAAACCTGCGTCGTGTCTGATGCGTCATGGCACCCTCCCCTGATTGCAACTCATCCCTGTTTATGACCCAAAAGTCATACATATAACAGCTTGTACCATGGCTGTTTTTCTTCTTTTATGGGGACAATATTACATGATAATTTGCACACTAACAATTATTGGAGGATAAAAAGATGAAAAATGCTGAAAAAACAGCCCTTGTCCTTATCGACATCCAGAATGATTTCTGCCCTGGCGGCGCCCTTGCCGTGCCCGGCGGCGATGAAGTCGTGCCCGTGGCCAACCGGCTGACGGAACGGCTGCCCAATACGATCCTGACCCAGGACTGGCATGTGCCCGATCATCTGTCCTTTGCCAGCAGCCATGAGGGGAAGCAGCCCTTCGGGACAACCGAACTGGCCTATGGCCCGCAGGTGTTGTGGCCCGATCATTGCGTTCAGGGCAGCAAGGGCGCCGAATTCCATCAGGATCTGAACACGGACAGGGCACAAATGATTGTACGCAAGGGTTTCCGGCGGGAGATCGATTCCTATTCCGCCTTTTATGAAAACGACCGGCGCACGGCGACGGGCCTTGCCGGCTATCTGCGCCAACGGGGTATCGAAACGCTGTACCTGGCCGGGCTTGCCACCGATTTCTGTGTCGCCTACAGCGCCCTGGATGCCCGCAGGGAGGGGTTCACGGTTCACCTGGTCGAGGATGGCTGCCGCGCCATCGACATGGAGGGCAGCCTTGCCCGCATGATGGCGGAGATGAAGCAGGCCGGGGTGAACTTCACCACCAGTGAAGCCATTTGAATACAAACGATCAAGGCGTATAATCCCTCTGAAAGGCGGGCTGGCGCATGCCCTGCGCCGGCATGACGCAACTGCACGGCAAGGGGGAGAAACGCCATGGAAACATCACCGCAGAAGCTGGTCATCCGCAATATCGGGCTGATCCTTTCCGGGGATCTGAACAACCCGGTGCTTGATGGCGATTGCATCGTGGCAACGGCAGGACGCATTACCGCCATCGGCCATGAAAAAGATATCGACACCGAAGGCGCCACCCGCATCGTCGATGCCCATGGCACCACACTGGCACCGGGGCTGATCGACAGCCATGTCCATCCCGTCATCGGCGATTACACGCCCCGCCAGCAGCAGATCAACTGGATCGATTCCAGCCTTCATGGTGGCGTCACCACCATGATCTCGGCCGGTGAGGTGCATCTGCCCGGCCGCCCGAAGGATGTTGTCGGGCTGAAGGCAATGGCGATCGCATCGCAGCGCTGGTACGAGAATTTCCGCCCCTCCGGTGCCAAGGTTCACGCCGGCGCGCCGGTGATCGAGGAGGGCATGGAGGAGCAGGATTTCAGGGACATGGCTGAGGCCGGCGTCCGCCTGCTGGGCGAAGTCGGGCTGGGCTCGGTCAAGGCGGGAGAGAAAGCCCGCCAGATGGTGACCTGGGCGCGCAAATACGGCATTCAGAGCACGATTCACACCGGCGGCCCCTCCATCCCCGGCTCCGGACTGATCGACAAGGATGTGGTGCTGGAAGCCGATGCCGATATCATCGGCCATATCAATGGCGGGCACACGGCCCTGCCTGACGATCAGATCACCTGCCTGTGTGAACAATGCAGCCGCGGCATCGAACTGGTGCATAACGGCAATGAACGCGCCGCCCTGCTGGCGATGCGCACCGCCCGTGAACTCGGCCAGCTGGAACGCGTCATTCTCGGCACCGACGGCCCTGCGGGATCCGGCGTTCAGCCGCTCGGGATTCTGCGCATGATCGCCATGCTCTCAAGCCTTGGTGAGCTGCCCGCCGAACAGGCCATCTGCCTGGCCACCGGCAACACGGCACGGATGCGCGATCTGGACTGCGGATTGCTGGAAGAAGGCCGCGCGGCCGACTTCGTGCTGATGGACCGCGCCCAGCATGCCCCGGGAAAAACCATCCTGGAAAGCATCGAACAGGGCAATCTTCCCGGCATCGGCATGACCGTGATCGACGGAGAGATCCGCAGCCAGCGCAGCCGCAACACGCCGCCGGCCACCGCATTGCCCGAAATCGTGCTATAAATCAGGCAGCAGCGCAAACGCCCGGGAAAAAACCGCATCGCGGAGGGAATAAATGCCGCGCCCCGGTGTTATCATTGTCAGAGATGACAATTTTTCAGCCCGGGACGGCACTACGTGAAGAACGACGGTTTTCTGGACGAGGTCGAAACCTGCATTCCCGCCCTCAGGCGCTATGCCCGTTCCCTGATACAGGATCGGGAACTGGCGGATGATCTGGTTCAGGATTGTCTGGAACGGGCCATCCGCAGGCGCCGCTTGTGGCGGCACGGCGCCGTTCAGCCCTGGCTGTTCAGAATTCTTGTCAATCTGTTCCGCAATCATTACCGCGATACGCGCCGGCGCAACGAGACCCCCTTCGATGAAGCCATGCATGCGCGCCCTCAGCCCGCGGATCAGGACGACCGCCTCGCATTGAGCGATACCCTGAACGCCATCGCCACCCTTCCCGATGATCAACGCGAGGCCCTGATGCTGGTCGTGCTCGAAGGTTTCAGCTATGTCCAAGCCGCCGAAATTCTCGATATTCCCGTGGGCACGCTGATGTCACGCATCGGCCGTGCCCGCCAGAAACTGCGCGCGGGCGGAAACGGTTCCGCGCATCCCCGTTTGAGGCCCGTACCATGAGCAAGGAAACGCGGAAAATTTCCGAAGATGAGCTTCATGCCTATGTCGACGGGCAGCTTGATGGCCATGACAGGACCAGGGTTGAGGCCTATCTGCGGGATCATCCCGGCGATGCCGCCCGGGTCAGTGAATGGCAGCGCCAGAATGAGGCAATCCGCACCCTGTTTGCCGCATCCGCCAACGAGCCCCTGCCCGAACGGCTGAAACCCGCCACCCTCGCCCGGGCAACCCGGCAGCGTCCCTTCCAGCGCTGGCCCGCCATCGCGGCGGCAATGATGCTGCTGGCACTTGGCGGCGCCGGTGGCTGGCTGGCGCGCCCGTTGCTGGCCCCGCCCCCGGCGCGGATCGGGCAACAGGCCTCTCTGCTGGCAGAGGCCCTCAATGCGCATCGCATCTATAGCGTCGAAGTGCTGCACCCGGTCGAGGTAACGGCGGATGAAAAGGAACATCTGGCCAAATGGCTGTCGAAGCGCCTGCACGATCCGGTGCGCATTCCCGCCCTTGATACGGAAGGCTTCACCCTGATGGGCGGACGGCTGCTGCCCGCAGTCAACGGACCCGCCGCCCAGTTCATGTATGAGGATAAAAACGGCAGGCGCGTCACACTCTACACCGCCCGCGGCAATGGCAAGGGGCAGACGGCATTCCGCTATGCCAGCGCGAAGGGTATCAATGCCTTCTACTGGATCGACGGGCCTCTTGCCTATGCCCTGGCGGGCGAGGTGGACCGGGCCACCCTGCAACGGCTGGCACGCAGCATCTATACCCAGCTTGAAAAATGATCAGCGCATGCGTCCGAGCAGGGCAAGAAGCTGCGCCTGCTCTTCTCCTGACAAGGGGGAAAGCGTCTGTTCCGTGATCAGCCGGGCCTTCGGTATGGCTTCTGCCGCGATGCGCTTTCCCTCATCTGTCAGGGTGACGAGAAGACGGCGGCGATCGTGGGGATCGGGTTCAAGCTGGGTGATGCCCCTTTTGGCCAGCCGGTCCACAACACCCTTGATCGTTGCCGCATCCATGGCGGTCAGACGGCCAAGCTGATTTTGCGAAACGCTCCTGCGCTCGTACAGGATGGCCATTGCCGCAAACTGCGTCGGCGTCAGATCATGCACCATCAGGGATGAAAAAATCGAGGCATGACGCTGAGAAACCTGCCGCAGAATGAATCCGACCTGCTCGTGCAGCCGGTATTCCCGCTCTTCGCCCTGTTCCATGACCCGTTCCGCCTGTTCCGTCGTCATTGCACGCCGCCTGTCGTTCTGAAAGCTGTTCGGGTCCGTTTTATCTCTGCCATTTCATCTCTGCGGCTTCATCTCCGCCGCGGCAGGGAACGGGCCCGCTCATTGCTGATAGCGCATTTCCGGACGATTATACAGACAAATAGGCGTTACGGGTTTCCTCATCCGCCTCCAGCTCCGCCATGGTGCCGTCAAAGCGGATCTGCCCCTTCTCGATGATCAGCGCCCTGTCGGCGACCAACCGGGCGAAATGCAGGTTCTGCTCCGACACCAGAATGGTCAGACCCTCACGTTTCATTTCCCGGATGGTGAAGGCCATCTGTTCCA
>CAYXDL010000191.1:0-5434 GCA_964463775.1 uncultured Hyphomicrobiales bacterium | reverse complement strand
AGGGCAGCGTACAGATCGAGCACATCGCCCTGCATACCCGTATCGAGCACAAAACGGGTATAGGCAAGGTTGGCCGCTTCCTCCTCCGCCGCTTCCAGCGAGGCCGGCGCCATGCCCCACTGGCGGCAATAATCGATATGCAGCGCGATTTCGGTTTCCAGCAGACCGTTGAGAACCGTTGCCGCGGCGCGCATATCCGCCAGCGTCGGCGATTTGTAGACCGCCAGCGCATAGGCCCGCGAAAACTGTATCAGGAACAGATAATCCTGAACCAGATAATGGCGGAAACAATGCTCCGGCAGGGAACCGTCCCCCAGGGCCTGAACGAAGGGATGGCGGATATAAGCCGACCATTCAGCCGGGCAGGCGGCCTTCAGACGGTCGAACAGCCTGCCGCGATGCGCCGGTTCCTGTGGCGCGGATGCACCCATCTCCTCACCCCTCCGCCATTTTCCTTATTCAGCGGATTATGCCCGCCGCCGTCATGTCCTGACAAGGGGCTTGCCGGAATCCGCCCTCCGGGCTTTCAGCCAAGCAGCAGGTTGTTGCTGCCCGCCGGCACCCGTACGACCAGCTCGTCCAGATCGTCGGTCACGGTGATCTGGCAGCCCAGACGCGAAGTTTCGCAAACCCCGAAGGCCAGATCCAGCATATCCTCCTCCTCCTCACTGGCAGGCGGCAGACGGTCATACCATGCCGGATCGATCAGCAGATGACAGGTCGAGCAGGCCATGGAGCCCTCACAGGCCCCCTCGATATCGATATCGTATTGATGCGCCACCTCCAGCAGCGACTGGCCGGGCCGGGCCCGGGCCTCCACTCTGGTATCATCGGGCAGAATGAACGTTACTTTCGGCATCTGAAAGCTCCAAACCGGTTTTAGGCGAGGGCGTCCCTGACATCGCGTCTGAAACACTCTATCACCCTGTCGATCTCCACCTCTGTCGTGAAACGGCCGACGGACAGGCGGATGCTTTCCGAAATCGCCCGCGCATCCAGCCCGATCGCCGCCAGCACATGCGAGGGCCTGCGATCCGCCGAGCTGCAGGCCGAACCGGTGGAAACCGCCGCATCCTTCAGTGCCGGCAATAATTCATCGCTGTCCACCCCCGGCAGGCGGAAATTCAGGTTACCGGGCAGGCGGCCCTGCCGCGGACCATTGAGGCTGAGATCAGGAAACAGATCTTCCAACGCCTTCAGCAGCCCGTCGCGCAGGGCGGCGGTCCTTGCCGCCTCCTCCTCCATCACCGAAGCCGCCTTCTCAAGCGCCGCCCCCAGCCCGACGATCAGCGGCACCGGCAGCGTGCCGGGGCGCAGCCCGCCTTCCTGTCCGCCGCCCTTCATGATCGGATCAAGGCGCACCCCCTCCCTCACCAGCAGGGCCCCGATCCCCATCGGGCCGTAAATCTTGTGGCCGGAAACACTGGCCAGATCGGCCCCCAGGTCGTCAAAGGCAAAGGGAATCTTTCCCGCCGCCTGGGCTATGTCCGTATGCAGCCAGGCACCATGATGCCGGCACAGGGGCACGATATCCTCAAGCGGCGCAAGGGTACCGATCTCATTATTCGCCGCCATCACCGAAACAATGGCGGTATCGTCGCCAATGGCATCCTCAAGCCTGTTCAGGTCGGGGTATCCGTCCTCATCCACCGGCAGGACGGTGGTCTGGAAACCTTCCCCGCGTAATGCCGCCACCGCCCCGAGCACACAGGGGTGTTCCGTTGCGAAGGTGATGACATGACGCCGCTCACCGCCGCGGGCCCGGGCGGCACCGAGAATGGCCAGATTGTTCGCCTCCGTCGCGCCGGAGGTGAAAACAACCTGATCGCTGCGCGCGCCAAGCGCCAGCGCCACCTGCTCACGCGCCAGATCGACCGCATTCTCGGCCTCCCAGCCATATTCATGCGTGCGCGAATGCGGATTGCCGAAAGCCTGATGCCAGAAAGGTTCCATCGCCGTCAGCACATCCGGGTCAACCGGCGTCGTCGCCTGATAATCGAGATAAACCGGACGGTCAAAGCTCATGCGGCATGCCCCTTGTCTGCCGGCGTTGCCTTTTTATCCGCATTCCCGCCGCCCTGACGGCGGTAAATCGCCTTCCAGACATCGGTGCAGGTGCGAAAATCCTCCTGCCGGCTGTTCCATCCGCCGCTGATGCGGATGGCCTCGCCCGCTGCCGATGCGCTTATGCCCATCGCCTGCAGAACATGCGAGGGCGTCACCTTGCCGGAGGAACAGGCCGAACCCGCACTGATCGCTATTCCCTCCAGATCGAAAGACATGACCTGCAGACTGCTTGCCACCCCCGGCATGCGGATACAGCTGGTATTCGGCAGACGCGCCTGCCCGCGGCCATAGACCACGGCCCCCGGCGCGGTGGCGAGGATGTCGTCCTCCATTTCCTGCCGCCATGCAGCCAGGCGCGCCATCATCGGCTGATCTGCCAGAGCGGCTTCAAGAGCAGCGGAAAATCCGGCGATCCCGGCCACGTTTTCCGTTCCGGGCCGCAGCCCCCGTTCCTGACCGCCGCCCCTGAACACCGCCTGCGCCCGGTCAGGATCGCGGATCATCAGGGCACCGCATCCCTGGGGACCACCGATCTTATGCGCCGACAGGGTGAGGAAATCGGCATCGCACAGAGCGGCCGAAACCTCAATCTTGCCGAGTGCCTGTACGGCATCGCAATGAAAATGCGCGCCATGGCGGTGCGCCAGGGCGGCAAGCTCCCCCACCGGCTGCAGCAATCCGGTTTCATTATTGGCCCACATCACGGAAATCAGCGTCGCGGCATTCTCCTCTTCCCCCGCCATGCTCAGCAGCCGCTCCAGGGCATCCGCATCCACCTGCCCCGTCGTATTCAGGGGCAGTTGTTTGATACCGGCGGCAAGGGCCGAGGCCGGACCCAGCACGGAATCATGCTCCGTGCCGGATATGAGAATTCGCTTCCAGGGCCGCGCATGAAAGACGATATTGTTTCCTTCCGTCCCGCCGGAGGTGAAGAAGATCCGGCTTGCCCGGGTATCGAGCGCATCGGCGAGATGCCGCCGCGCCTGCTCGACCAGATAGCGGGCATGGCGACCGCCCCGATGCACGGATGAGGCATTGCCGGGAACGGACATCGCCTCCAGCATCGCTTCCTTCACGACCGGGCGGACGGGGGCCGTGGCGTTGTAATCGAGATAGATCATTGCCCTTGCGCTGTGCTCTTGTCCTCTTGATTTTAGCACCGCCGCACCAAGATCATAGGAACGGATCAGCCGAACAGCTTGATATTTACGCTCCGGCTATGATAATCCGGGGCTCGGTCGGAAAATAGGTCGTTGAAACAGTGGTACCGAATGGTCTTTTTCATATCCGGCATTGCCATTCGCCACAAGCCGGTTTTCCCGAAGAATGCGGATCCGTCCGCACCGCTCAGATTCTGCGCCGCCTGATCCTTCCTCATGGGCGGCGCGGGTCATCCCGCGCAAAAGGGTAGAAGAAAAACGATGCCTGAAATCATTCTGAATGGTCCCGAAGGCCGTCTTGAAGCGCGCTATCATCATTGCGATGACGACAACGCCCCCATCGCGCTGGTGCTGCACCCGCACCCGCAGCATGGCGGCACCATGAACAACAAGGTGGTCTATTCCCTGTTCCACACCTTCAAGGAACATGGCTTCTCCGTCCTGCGTTTCAATTTCCGCGGCGTCGGCCGCAGCCAGGGCGAATACGACAATGGCGCCGGAGAACTCTCCGATGCCGCCTCGGCACTGGACTGGCTGCAGAGCGTGAACCGCAGCGCCCGCCAGTGCTGGGTCGCGGGCTTTTCCTTCGGCGCCTGGATCGGCATGCAGCTTCTGATGCGCCGTCCGGAAATCAACGGCTTCATATCCGTGGCCCCACCGGCGAACATGTTCGACTTCACCTTTCTGGCACCCTGCCCGTCATCGGGGCTGATCATTCACGGCAGTGATGATGATATCGTTCCCGAACCCGATGTGCAGAAGCTGGTCAACCGCCTGCAGGCGCAGAAGGGCATCACCATCGATTACCAGCAGTTTCCCAATGCCGGCCATTTCTTCGACAAGCACCTGCCGGATCTGGTGATCAATGTCGGCAAATACCTGGATAAGCGCCTGGCCGAATAGCCGGCGCAACGGATTCAGTCCCCGGGCCTGAACAACACCCCGCCCGGCATCGGGCGGGGTACACCGGTCGTCCCCGGGAAGCTCAGCGGCAGCCCGCGCAGATGGCGCGCCGTGAGAAAGGCGAAGGCCTCGGCCTCCAGCATATCGCCGCGCCAGCCCCATTCATCGGCCCCGATCACCTCCCCCGGCAGATGCTCACGCAGCATCGCCATCATGGTACGGTTGTGCCGGCCGCCACCGCAAATCACCCAACGGAGGGGCATGGCGGGAAAATGCGCCGCCGCTGCCGCAATCGCCCGTACCGTCAGCAGGGTCAGGGAGGCAGCGCCATCCTCCAGACTCCACCGCGGGTGGTCCGGATTGGCAAAATCATTCCTGTCCAGAGATTTCGGCGGCTTTGCCGAAAAATAATCCCGCCCCATGATCCCGGAAACCCACGCCGTATCCGCCCGGCCCGCCGCCGCCATCCGGCCGTCACGATCGACAGGCGGGTGTCCGTGCGCGGCCATCCAGTCATCGATCAGGGCATTGCCCGGCCCGCAGTCGAAAGCCAGTAATTCATCCTTCCCGCCGATCCAGGTGACATTGGAAACACCGCCGATATTGACCACAGCCAGCGGCTTTTCATATGCGGCGCAGAGGGCCGCATGGTAGACCGGCACCAGCGGCGCCCCCTGCCCGCCTGCCTTAACATCGGCCGTGCGGAAAGCGGAAACGACTAGCAGGTCGCATTCCCGCGCCAGCAGGGCCGCATCGCCGATCTGCCAGCTACGCCCTTCCTCGGGCCGGTGAAGGATTGTCTGGCCATGAAATCCGATCGCCACGGGCCGCACCGGAGCCGCGGCGCACAGATCGCGCGCCAGACGGACATGTTCCAGCGTCAGCAGCCGTTCAACGGCCCGCAATTCACCGTCCTGCTCATCCAGTTCCGAGGCCCGCTCCAGCAGGGCACGCAGCCGCCTCCGCAGCGATGGGGGATAGGCCCGCTCCCCGACGCCCCCCCGGCCGGTCACCGTCTGCCCGTCGGTTTCGATCAGCGCGGCATCCACCCCGTCGAGGGAGGTGCCGCTCATCATCCCCAGATACCAGTTTGCCATGACCGTTTCCGCCATCGAAGCCTTTGCCAGCGCCGCGGCGTTGTGCTAGAGCACGTTCCGGCCCTGCCGGCGCGTCCCAGGGCAATCCGGTTACAGATCAATGCCATGAGTGGGAAATGTCAAACCTGAAATCCGATTTTCTCCGCATCCTTTCCGAACGCGGCTTCATCAACGACTGCACGGACACGGAAGGGCTGGACGAAAAGG
>CAYXDL010000190.1:4688-5467 GCA_964463775.1 uncultured Hyphomicrobiales bacterium | reverse complement strand
ATGACACCACCCTGGCGCTGGTCAAAGCCGCACGACGGCTGGACGTGCCCCTCTTCGGCATCTGCCGCGGCTTTCAGGAAATCAATGTCGCCCTGGGCGGGAGCCTGCATCAGCGCCTGCATGCGCTTCCCGGGCGCATGGATCACCGCAGTGACGATGCGGCACCGAAGGCGGATCAATATGGCCCGGCCCATCCGCTGCGCATGCGTCCGGACGGCGTTCTTGCCCGTCTGCTGTAGGGTGCGGGCGTACTGGACAAGCAGGGGATGATTATGGTCAACTCCCTGCACGGGCAGGGGATTGACCGCCTGGCCCCGTCCCTGCAGGCGGAGGCCGAGGCGGAAGACGGCACCATCGAAGCGTTCAGCGCCATCGACGGAGGCTGGCTTCTCGGGGTGCAGTGGCATCCTGAATACAATGCCATGGATAACGGGGTTTCAAGGGCGCTGTTCGCCGCCTTTGCCGCTGCCGGACGTGCCAGATTGCTGAAAAGAGGATGACAACAGGTGATTCATGCATCGTTTCGAAGAATGGTTCAGAGCCCGCCGCATCACCGAAGTGGAATGCATGGTCGCGGATCTGACCGGCATCGCCCGGGGTAAGATTCTGCCGGCAGAGAAGTTCCTGCAGGGGCTGGACAAGCAGGGGCTGCGTCTGCCGGAAAGCATTTTCCTTCAGTCGGTCACCGGCGATTTTGTCGAATCCGCCATTACCGACTGGACCGAACCGGACATCATCCTCCATCCTGACTTCAACACCCTGCGCATGGTGCCCTGGTA
>CAYXDL010000190.1:0-4678 GCA_964463775.1 uncultured Hyphomicrobiales bacterium | reverse complement strand
TACGAGGAACCGACGGCGCAGGTGATCTGTGATCCCTATACCCCGAAGGGCAAACCTTTCTGGATGTCATCGCGTATTCTGCTGCAGCGCATCATCGGGCTGTATCACCGGAAGGGCTGGCAGCCGGTGGTGGCGCCGGAGCTGGAATTCTATCTGATTGCAAAAAATCTCGATCCCGATCTGCCGCTGGAGGTGCCGGTCGGCCGGTCCGGAAGGCCGGAAACGGGGCGTCAGTCCTATGGCATCGATGCCGTCAATGAATTCGATCCGATTTTCGAGGATGTCTATGATTTCTGCGAGGCGCAGGACATCGATATCGATACCCTGATTCATGAATCAGGCGCGGCGCAGGTGGAAATCAACTTCAATCATGGCGATCCGCTGGAACTGGCCGATCAGGCTTTTCTGTTCAAGCGTACCGTGCGCCAGGCGGCGCTGCGTCATGACGTCTATGCCACTTTCATGGCCAAGCCCCATGAACATGAGCCCGGCAGCGCCATGCATATCCACCAAAGCGTCGAGGACATGGAAACCGGGCGCAACCTGTTCTCCACCAAGGGCGGGCGCGACAGCAGGCTGTTCCTTTATCATATCGGGGGGTTGCAGAAATATCTCGGTGCCGCGATGCCGCTGCTGGCACCAAACGTCAATTCCTACCGGCGGCTGACACCGGACATGGCGGCGCCGATCAATCTGCATTGGGGGCGGGAGAACCGCACCACCGGACTCAGGGTGCCGGTTTCATCGCCCGCGGCACGGCGGATCGAAAACCGGGTGCCGGGCGCCGATGCCAATCCCTATCTGGTGATCGCGGCATCCCTTGCCTGTGGTTATCTCGGCATGGTCGAACGGGCGGAGCCGCAGCAACCGGTGCAGGGCAATGCCTATGAAATGAATTTCGATCTGCCCCGCTACCTGCCCCAGGCGCTGGATGCGCTGGAAGGCTGTGCGCCGCTGAAGCGCATTCTGGGCGAGGATTTCGTTACCCTGCTGCTGGATGTGAAGCGGGCCGAGCTCAGCGCCTATCACAAGGTGATCAGCGCCTGGGAGCGGGAGCATCTGCTGCTGAACGTGTAAACCCAACCCATCACATGCCGGGACTAAATGCCAGGCCCATGCCGCACTGGCCAAACTTGTCCTTACCTTTGGCGCAAGTGGCCTTGGCCGCGCCTTTGTCAATGACCCGGCGGTTGCGGCAGAACTGGCCCGTATCCTGCCGATCAGTACCGTCATGCTGCTTATGGCGAGGCCCTTGATGATGGTGCCCGCATGGTGTCAGGCACGGGCGATGTGCCGCGTGCTGCGATCCTGGCATTGGCCAAGCTCTGTTTCCTTGTTCTCTCCCTTGTCTTTGCACTGCCCCCGATACTGGGTGAGCCGGGGGGCTGGTTGGGCTCACCGATTGGGGAATGTTTATTGCTGGGGCTGACATTCATGGTCCTGACCCATGGCAAACGCGTCTGGGGAGTGGTCGGCCCCTTGGGCAAGAGCCGGGAAAAGACCTCGGGCGGGCCGCCGCATCTGGTGATCTAGCGGGGCGTTTAGGGGTTGTTGAGGCCGCACCAGGCTTTGGAAAGCGTTGCAATTCACCTGATCACCTAAACGTGATTCGGGGTTTCATCCCCAAAAGGTATCAGGATACCTACATGTCAAAGAGGTGCCATAGCCTGCCGCGCCTTTTAGGGAGGAAAAAATGTCAGGTGAAGATAGGCACAAAAGCCAGGAAGACATGCGCAAAACCGATTTTTTAAACGCACCGGTCGCCGCGATCATAGCTTGGGGAATACCAATTGGCGCGATGTTTGCCGCGATCGGCGTTGCCCACCCGGTCAAGACCTGGGTCTGGGTTGTTGCATTGGCGTGGATGGGGACGGCGTGTCTGTGGAACGCGCGGCGTTGTCAGCGCAAGCACTGTTTCGCAACCGGGCCTTTCTTTCTCATAATGATTATTCCGGTGCTGCTCTATGGCTATGGCGTGGCCGATCTCGGCGCCGGCGGCTGGCGCTGGCTAGGTCTGGCGGTTGGTGTCGGTGCTTTCGGGCTGATGTCGCTGACAGAGCGAACCGGGCGTTATCGCTGACGCGGCACGGGTGTTTTTTCCCGGTTCTTCGGCCAGCAGGCCCGAGACTCAATCAAGTTCACCAGATGATTGCAGCGGCGGGAGTGACGGCTGAGGGGAGGTTTGCCAGCTTGTCGTATCTTGTAGCGATGCGGCGGAGATGTCGGCGACATTTCCGGGGATCAGCCTGAAGGCGATATCCGCCCGTAACCATTTGCCAATGCTTTTATTGTGGGGCCGCCACGTGAGCGTCCGATGGTCCGAGCTCGCCCCCCCCTTTTTCCGCCATGATTCACCTCCTGCTGGTTTTCAGGAAGTGAATCAGGCGGATATCACAATATCAACAGGTTGATCGGGTTCGGACCCTAACCCTAAGGATTCGCCCCCGTTTTCAGTTCTGCCTCAGTTCAGCCCGGCGACATTGCGCAGATGACGGCTGATGACCGCCAGACGCGGAATGTCGAGAGTGGCGTCGGCCTTGCATTCATCGACGCAGTCGCTCAGCCGTTCCAGATTGCGGCTGTGTGATTTCTCCCACTCATCGACACGGGAAGGGGCTTCGGCCGCGGCATCGGTCTGTTCCAGCACCGAGCGGGTCAGCAGGCGCTGCTGGGCGAACAGATCGTCGATGATGGCGGCAATGGCGCTGCGTTCCCAATGATCGCCGACCGGGATCTGTTCGGCCTGGCCGCGGATCCAGTCGATGCCGAGGCGGGCGCCGATTTCGAAATACACCCGGGCGACATCGAGGATATCGTTGCCGGCCTCCCCGGCGAGCGCGACGATATCGAGCGATGCGGCCAGCGGCTCCAGCGCCGCGACACGCGCGGCCAGGTCGGCGGGCACATCCCGGGCGACCAGATCGGAGAGGCGCTGGTCATAGATATCGGCGGCCAGATCGACGAGCACGCCGCTCAGCCCGTTCTGCAGCTTGGAAATATCGCTGCTGTAGCGGCTGATCGTCTGATCGATGTCATAGGGGCGCCTCAGATTGCGGATGAACCACATCACACCCCGGCGCAGCAGTTCCTGGGTCACCAGAATCATCGATGTCTGCACGGCGGCATCGACACGGTTGTCCAGCCCCTCGATCGCATTCCAGATCGGCCTGAGGGAGAAAACCTCACGGGTTACCGCATAGGCGATGGCGATATCGGCGGCTGTGGCGTTCATTTCCTCCTGCAGATCGTAGGCGAAGCCGATGCCGGCGCGGTTGACCAGATTATTGGCCATGACGGTGGCAATGATTTCGCGACGCAGGCGGTGACGGCCGATTTCGGTGCGGAACTTCCGGCGCAGCGGCCGGGGGAAATATTTGATCAGATCCGTTTCCAGATAGGGTTCTTCCGGCAGGTCGCTTTCAAGCAGTTCGTCATAGACGGCCATCTTGGCATAAGCGATCAGCACCGCCAGTTCCGGGCGCGTCAGTCCGGCCCCGTCCTTGCGCCGCTCTTCCAGGGTTTCCTCATCGGGCAGGAATTCGACATCGCGGTCCAGCCGTCCGGCCCGTTCCAGCCCACGCATCAGGCGCGCCATCATGTCGGTACCGTCATGTCCCTTGGCCTGAGCGACCGTCAGGGCCTGGGTCTGCAGGTAATTGTCCCGCAGTACCAGTTCTCCGACTTCATCGGTCATTTCGGCAAGCAGGCGGTTGCGCTGTTTTTCGGTCATTTCGCCATCGGCGACGATGGCATCGAGCAGGATCTTGATATTGACTTCATGATCCGAGCAGTCGACGCCGGCGGAATTGTCGATGGCATCGGTATTGATGCGCCCGCCGTTTAACGCGTATTCGATGCGTCCGCGCTGGGTGAAGCCGAGATTACCGCCCTCGCCGACCACCTTGCAGCGCAGATCGCGGCCATTGATGCGCAGGGCATCATTGGCACGGTCGCCCACCTGCTGGTTGGTTTCGCCGCTGGCCTTGACATAGGTGCCGATGCCGCCGATCCACAGCAGATCAGCGCGTGATTTCAGAATGGCCTTGATCAGTTCCTGCGGGGTCAGGCTGTCCTTGTCGATGTCGAACAGCGCCTTGATTTCCGGGCTGAGATGGATCGATTTCAGTGAACGGGCAAAGACACCGCCACCCTGGGAGATCAGTTTCTTGTCGTAATCCTCCCACGAGGATCGCGGCAATTCGAACAGCCGTCTGCGTTCCTGCCAGCTCGTTTCCGGATCGGGATCGGGATCGATGAAGATATGGCGGTGATCGAAGGCGGCCAGCAGGCGGATCTGGCGGCTGAGCAGCATACCGTTGCCGAAGACATCGCCGGACATGTCGCCGATGCCGATCACGGTGAAGGGCTCGTTCTGGATGTCGAGGCCCATTTCGCGGAAATGGCGTTTCACCGATTCCCAGGCCCCCCGGGCCGTGATGCCCATCTTCTTGTGGTCGTAACCGACCCGCCCGCCGGAAGCGAAGGCATCGCCCAGCCAGAAGCCGTGACGGATAGCGACGTCATTGGCGATATCGGAAAATGTCGCCGTGCCCTTGTCGGCCGCGACCACCAGATAGGGATCGTCCTCATCATAGCGGACGGTGCGCTCAGGCGGGATGACGGCATTGTCCTTCAGATTGTCGGTCAGCTGCAGCAGTCCCGAGATGAAGATCTTGTA
>CAYXDL010000189.1:0-5481 GCA_964463775.1 uncultured Hyphomicrobiales bacterium | reverse complement strand
TGATCGCCGAAATCGAAACCGACAAGGCGACCATGGAGGTCGAGGCCGCCGATGAAGGCACGGTGGGGCGCATTCTGGTGCCTGCCGGCAGTGAAAACGTGCAGGTGAACACGCCGATCATGATCCTGCTGGAGGAGGGCGAGGATGCCTCGGCCATAGACGCGGCAGCGGCCGGTGCGGCGTCTTTGCAGGCGCCTGCTGCCCCGGAACCCTCGCCTTCGGCTGCGGCTCCGGTCGCGACTCCGTCTCCCGCTTCCGCTCCGGCTGCCCCCATGCCCGCCATGCCGGCCGCCCCGGCGGCGGAGGCGGAAATTCCGGAGGGCACGCCAATGCGCAGCATGACGGTGCGCGAAGCCCTGCGTGATGCCATGGCCGAGGAAATGCGCCGCGATGAGCGCGTCTTCCTGATGGGCGAGGAGGTCGCCCAGTACCAGGGCGCCTACAAGGTCAGCCAGGGCTTGCTGGAGGAATTCGGGGAGAAGCGGGTGATCGATACCCCGATCACCGAACATGGTTTTGCCGGGCTTGGCGTTGGTGCCGCTTTTGGCGGCCTGCGCCCGATCGTCGAATTCATGACGTTCAATTTTTCCATGCAGGCGATGGACCAGATCATCAATTCCGCGGCCAAGACCCTGTACATGTCCGGCGGGCAGATGGGATGTCCGATCGTTTTTCGCGGCCCCAACGGTGCCGCATCCCGCGTGGCCGCGCAGCATTCGCAATGCTATGCCTCCTGGTACGGGCATGTGCCGGGGCTGAAGGTGGTCGCCCCCTGTTCGGCAACCGACGCCAAGGGGCTGCTGAAAGCGGCGATCCGCGATCCTAATCCGGTGATCTTCCTTGAAAACGAAATTCTCTACGGCCATAGCGGTGAGGTGCCCGAGATCGAGGATTTCGTCCTTCCCATCGGCAAGGCCAGAATCGCGCGTCCGGGCAAGGATGTGACGATCGCCGCCTTTTCGATCATGGTCGAAAAGGCGCTGAGCGCGGCCGAGGCCCTGGCGGAACAGGGGATCGATGCCGAAGTGATCGATCTGCGCAGCATCCGCCCGCTGGATATGGAAACGGTCTGTGCCTCCCTGCGCCGGACCAACCGTCTTGTCACCTGCGAGGAAGGCTGGCCGCAATACGGTGTCGGGGCGGAAATCGCCGCCCGAGCGATGGAAGAGGCGTTCGATTATCTCGATGCGCCGGTCATCCGTGTCACCGGTGCCGATGTGCCGATGCCTTATGCCGCCAATCTGGAAACGCTGGCCCTGCCGCAGCCCGAGACGATTGTCGAGGCCGCGCGCCGGGTTTGCTACCGCTAGGGGGGAACGATGCCGAAAACCATTACCATGCCGGCCCTGTCGCCGACCATGACGGAAGGAACGCTGGCCTCCTGGTCGGTGAAGGAGGGGGACACGGTTGCCGCGGGCGATGTGATCGCCGAAATCGAAACCGACAAGGCGACCATGGAGGTCGAGGCCGTGGATGAAGGGCGCATCGCCCGCATTCTGGTGCCTGCGGGCAGCGAGAACGTTGCCGTCAATACGCCGATCGCCATTCTGCTGGAAGAGGATGAGGACGAATCCGCGCTGGAGGGCTTCACGCCGGCAGCGGCAGGCGATGGCGGAGATTCCGCGAATGAGGCCGCCGGAACCCCGCCGGCGGCGACGCCTCCGGCTGTGGCACCATCGGCACCGCCATCACCGGTACCGTCCGCCCCGGCATCGGCGCACCCGGTTGTGGCAGCGTCACAAACCACCGGCGGGCAGCGCATTTTCGCCAGTCCGCTGGCCCGGCGCATGGCCGAGCAGGCGGGGCTCGATCTGGCCGCGATCAGGGGCAGCGGCCCCAACGGGCGCATTGTCAAACGCGATATCGAAGCCGCACTGGCCGCAGGCAAGGCGGCCCCGGCTGCTGCGGCCCCGGCGCCAGCCGAAGCGGTTGCTGCCACGGCCCCGGCAGCGCCGACGGTGCCGGCCACGGGTGAGGCTGCCCCGCTGACCGACGATTACGAGGAAGTGCCGCTGAACAACATGCGCAAGACGATTGCCCGGCGTCTCAGCGAATCCAAGCAGACCGTGCCCCATTTCTATCTGTCGGTGGATGTGGAGCTGGATAAGCTGCTGGCGCTGCGCAAGGATCTGAACAGCCGCAGCGATGATTACAGGATTTCTGTCAATGATTTCATCGTGCGGGCTTCGGCACTGGCGCTGCGCAAGAACCCGGATGTCAATGCCCAGTGGACGGGTACGGCCATCCTCCGCCGCCGCAAGGTGGATATTTCGGTGGCGGTGGCCATCGAGGGCGGGCTGATCACGCCGATCGTGCGCGATGCCGACCGTAAGGGACTGGCGGAAATCGCCAATGAAACCAAGGATCTGGCCGCCCGGGCCCGTGAAGGCAAGCTGATGCCCGAGGAATATCAGGGCGGCACGTTCTCGATTTCGAATCTGGGCATGTTCGGCATCGATGAATTCATCGCCGTCATCAACCCGCCGCAGGCGGCCATTCTGGCCGTGGGGCAGGGGGCGCAGAAGCCGGTGGTCAGGGACGGCGCCGTGGCGGTCGCCACCGTCATGACCTGTACCCTGTCCTGCGATCATCGTGTTTTCGGCGGTGCCGAGGGGGCGAAGTTCCTGCAAACCTTCAAGGGCCTGATCGAGGATCCGGTCACCATGCTGCTGTAAGGAGCGGACGATGACACAAGACAGTTTCGACGTAGTCGTCTTGGGCGGTGGCCCCGGCGGTTATGTGGCCGCGATCCGCGCCGCCCAACTCGGCATGAAAACGGCGGTGGTGGAGCGTGAGCATCTGGGCGGCATCTGCCTGAACTGGGGCTGTATCCCGACCAAGGCACTGCTGCGTTCGGCCGAGATCTATCACAACATTCAGCATGCGGGCGAATTCGGCATCGCCGTGCAGGGGGCAAGCTTCGATCTTCAGGCCATTGTCAAACGCTCGCGCCAGGTGGCCAGGCGGCTTTCCGGCGGGGTGGCGCATCTGCTGAAGAAGAACAAGGTCACGGTGATTGACGGTTTCGGCCAACTGGCGGGCAAGGGCCGCCTGCGTGTCACCAGGGATGGCGCCCCGGAACGGATGATCGCGGGCAAGCACATCATCCTGGCAACAGGGGCGCGGGCGCGCAGCCTGCCGGGGCTGGAAGGTGACGGCAAGCTGGTCTGGACCTACAAGGAAGCCATGCTGCCCGACACATTGCCGAAATCGCTTCTGGTGGTCGGTTCAGGGGCCATCGGCATCGAATTCGCCAGTTTCTACAACACTCTTGGCGTCGATGTGACGGTGGTCGAGGTGATGGACCGGATCCTGCCGGTGGAGGATGCGGAAATTTCGGCTCTGGCGGAAAAAGCCTTCCGCAAGCAGGGGATGAAGATCATCACCGGCGCCACGGTGAAGGCACTGAACAAGGGCGCGGATCAGGTGACGGCGACCATCGGGAGCAAGGATGGCAAGAGCACCGATCTGACGGTTGACCGGGTCATCCTGGCCATCGGGATTACCGGCAATGTGGAAAATATCGGTCTGGAGAATACGGCGGTCAAGGTTGATCGCGGCCATGTGGTGATCGATGAATACTGCCGCACGGACGAGCCCGGTATCTATGCCATCGGCGATCTGGCCGGGCCGCCCTGGCTGGCGCATAAGGCCAGCCATGAAGGCATTCTCTGTGTTGAGAAGATCGCCGGGCTTGCCGGCCTGCATCCGATGGATACGGGCAATATCCCCGGCTGCACCTACTGCATGCCGCAGATCGCCTCTGTCGGCATGACGGAGGAGGCGGCGAAGAAGGCGGGCCACAAGGTACGGGTCGGCCGCTTCCCCTATGTCGGCAATGGCAAGGCGATCGCCCTTGGCGAGACCGAGGGCCTGATCAAGACCGTTTTCGATGCCAAAACCGGGGAATTGCTGGGGGCGCATATGATCGGCGCCGAGGTGACGGAACTGATTCAGGGCTATACCATTGCCAAAACTCTGGAGACGACCGAGGCGGAGCTGATGCATACGGTCTTCGCACATCCGACATTGTCCGAGATGATGCATGAATCCGTGCTTGACGCCTATGGCCGGGCGATACATTTCTAGGGGGTAGCGGCTGCGGGCGGAACGGCCACTTTCTTACCGCACAATACCGCGGCCAGTCGGCATCATTTCCGGGCATGGCGCCCGGCTGCAGGAGAACATGATCATGGCGGCTTCCGACGAGGGGACGAAGGCGGCATTGCGCCATCCGGAAAAGGCGCACAAGCCGGACAACCCGGTACACAGGCGCAAACCGGCCTGGATCCGGGTGAAGGCACCGACATCGAAGGCCTATTTCGAAACCCGCCGCCTGATGCGCGACAATTCCCTGCATACGGTCTGTGAGGAGGCGGCCTGCCCCAATATCGGCGAATGCTGGGAAAAGCGCCATGCAACCATGATGATCATGGGCGATACCTGTACGCGCGCCTGTTCCTTCTGCAATGTCAGGACGGGCAAGCCCGGCCGTCTCGATCCCTTCGAGCCGGAAAGCGTCGCCCAGGCGGTGAAGGAGCTGGGGCTGGAACATGTGGTTGTCACCTCGGTTGATCGCGACGATCTGGAGGATGGCGGCGCGGAACATTTCGCCCGCACCATCCGCTGCATCCGCGAGGCATCGCCGAAAACGACCATCGAGGTGCTGACCCCCGATTTTCTGCGCAAGGATGATGCGCTTGAAGTGGTGGTGCGGGCCCGTCCCGATGTGTTCAACCACAATCTGGAGACGGTGCCGCGTCTTTACCCCAGCGTTCGCCCGGGGGCGCGTTACTTTGCCTCGCTGCGCCTGCTTTCCCGCGTCAAGGAGATGGACCCCGGTATTTTCACCAAATCGGGGCTGATGGTCGGCCTTGGCGAAAGTGTGGAAGAGGTTTTCCAGGTCATGGATGACATGCGTTCGGCCGATGTCGATTTCCTGACCATCGGCCAGTATCTGCAGCCGACGCCGAAGCACCATCCGGTGGCCGAGTTTCTGACCCCGGAAACCTTCAAATCGCTTGAGCGCAAGGCCTTTGCCAAGGGATTCCTGATGGTGGCGGCCACACCGCTGACCCGTTCCTCCTACCATGCGGGGGATGATTTCAGAAAGCTGCGCGAAGCCCGCGAAGCCAGGATCCGGGCAGCGGAATAGACATGCCGACACATGCCGAACGCCGCGCGCTTGGCTATGCGCCCGAGCAGTTGTACGACGTGGTCGCGAAGGTGGAGGAATATCCGAAATTCCTGCCCTGGTGCCTTGCGGCGCGCATCCGCCAGCGTCAGGGCAACGTCATTGTCGCCGATCTGGTGATCGGTTTTAAGATGTTCCGTGAACGCTTTACCTCCCGTGTGACCCTGCAGCCTGAGAAATTGCGCATCGATGTCGCCTATACGGACGGGCCGTTCAAATATCTGAACAATCACTGGGTATTCGAACCGCGCGAGGATGGCTGCTGCGTGATCGATTTCTATGTGGAT
>CAYXDL010000188.1:0-5483 GCA_964463775.1 uncultured Hyphomicrobiales bacterium | reverse complement strand
AAATTCGGCCGTTTCGGCATGAAAATCTTGTCGCCCGGTTCCAGAACCGTATCCAGTTCGGGGCGGATCTGCAGCACCGCCGGATCGGCCTCGATCACCACCCGGCCCAGCGCCCGCACCTTGTTCAGCTTTTCGGAAAGCTGCTGCAGCGCCACCAGCGCGGAAGGATCGACCCCCTTGTTCACGGCCACGGCGGCAAGGGATGCGTTCAGCTCACGCGAGGCACGCAGAAAACTCTGCTGTTCATCCAGACGGACCCGCTCCCGGGTAAAAATGGCCCCGTAAGGATAGGCCTGGGCGGTCAGCCCGCCCGCACGGCGCATGAGCTGGGAAAGCGTCTCACCTCTGCGGATATCATAAATGCCGGGGCGGACGAATTCACCATGAAGTTCCACCGTGCCGGTATCGCGGTCGGAAAACAGGGCCGGAAAACGCAGGACATCACCTGCTGTCAGTTCGACCGATGCAAGGGAAACCTTGTTGGCATCCAGTTCCTTGCGGGCAACGTCTGTAATCCCTGCATAAGGTTCAGCAGCATAGCGGGTCCATTCCACACGGGTAAGGTCGGCATTGCGCGACACGCCGCCGGCCACGGCAACCAACGCTGTCAGCGGCGCGCTGCCGGCCAGGGGGTAGATGCCGGGGTTGCGCACCTCGCCGGCGATCAGAACCGAATGCTCCAGCAGGAAGGGCAGCAGATCGCCTTCTTCACGAAACAGTGCCGGGCAGGTCATGTCCTTGTCATCGCCGGAGTTCAGGGCCCGGATATTGACGGCGGCGGCAAAACGGTTCTCGCCCGAACTTTCAACCACACGCTGCAAGGCCTGCAGCCCCCTGCACGGCCCGGGGACATCACCACGCGCGAAAATATCCTGTGCCTGCGCGGGCGTATCGGCATTGCCGGCAGGTGAAACCGCGGGAACAGCATCCCCTGCCCCGCCATCCCGGCCCTGAAGCGACGGGGATAGTGTCTGCCCGTCATTTTTCCCGGAGGAAAGCGTCGCCTTGGTTTCCTTGTCCGTTTCCTCCAGCGCCCGGTCCAGAGTGCTTTTACGCGAACGCAGCAGAATCTCCTGAACGGCGCGGGAGGAAAGAAACGCCACATCCTCCGCCCCCAGAACGATCAGGCGATCGAACTCGCGCAGCCGGATATCGGATTTTCCCGCCAGGACAGGCTGCAGATCAATGGCCACATAATGACGGGCGAAGGTCTGGGGATCCGTGGTCTCCAGCACCGCCAGCGGCAGATAGGGATCGGGCTTCAGAGCACTGGCCGAACCGATCAGACGCGCCACCGTTGGCGCCACGGAAAGGGGGCGAACCTTCTTCAGGCGCACATGCCCGACCAGTTCCACCCGCCCGGCGCGGATATCGTTACTGAAATCGACCGTCAGAATATCGCCATCGGCAAGTTCCGCCTGCCCGTCCCGGATCTCCGCGATCCGGTCGCGCCCCTGTTCGTCGATCCGTGCACGCTGATAGACGTTGCCGCGCGGGCGCAGGGTGCCCCCGGCCAGAGCCAGAGCCTGTTTCAGCGTCAGCGCTTTCCTGCCCTCCGGCAATTCGTAAATGCCGGGGCGCTTGACATTGCCGGCAATGGCCACCGTCGCCCCCAGCACCGGCACGATGATCTTGTCGCCCTCGCGCAGGGCACGCTCATGGCTCAGCCCGCCGCCGACGATCAGATCGTAGAGATCTATCCAGAAGATGTCCTGTCCGCGCTGCAGCTGTATCCGTCTGAGACTGCCGGTCTTGCGGATGCCGCCGGCCGCTTTCAGGGCATCAACAATGGTGGACAGCCCCGTGACCTGCTTGACGCCCGGATCCTTGACATCACCGGCAACAAGCACCGACATCGCCCGCACCTGACCAAGAGAAACAAATACATCCGTTCCCAGCATCGAGGAGGCAACGGTCGATTTGAAGGCACGGCGGAATTCACCAAAGCTGCGTCCCGCAGCCGGCACCGGCGGCAGCTCGTCGATCAGCACCCGGCCTTCACGATCGACATTGGCGATGACGGTGCGCGACTTCGGGCCACGGAAATTGAACACCAGCTCATCGCCGATACCCAGAATATAGCTGTCGGAAATGGCGCCGTTCAGCAATTGCTCCTGCGCATCCTGCGCATCCGCATCATTGGCGAACAACTCGTAACCGAACTGGCGAAGCGGCACGCCCGCACGCAGGCAGTAATCCTTTTCCAGTGCCGAGAAATCCCCTATAGCGGCGGCGGCCCGCAGAATTTCCGGCCGGTCATCACCACTGCAGAAAGCGGCAATGACGCGACTTTCGAAGACACGGCGTTCCTGCTGCTGCGGATCTTCCTTTTTCTGTTGTGTCCTGGCGGCTTTTTTCTGAAAGGCATTCTCCCGCGAACGATCAAGCTGCGAGGGATTGCGCCGTTCACCAAGAAAACCGCCGACCTGGCTGCTGTCAATCTGCTGCAGCAACTGCCCCAGCGTGCCAAGCCCGTCCAGCCCCTGAGCGGATACCCCCCCCGCAAACGCCGCGGCCATAAGAAAACCGCCCAGCGCCATGCGCATCACTTGCAAAAAGCCGTTCCGCCCCATAAAAAAGATCCCTGTCTTTTCTGAACCCAGACGCTGTTTTTCATGCCCCTGTCCCGCCGCGCATTCATGACTGCCTGCAGCAGCGCCCTTGTTTCGGGATGCGTGAAAAACCCTGTTCTGGAGAACGCATACACCACGTTCCGTTCTGCATTTTTTGATGACGACACACAGCCGATCAGTCGCGAGAACTCAAAGAAAATCCCTTATTCTTCGATGACCGTCAAGATCGGCAAGGCGCCGCGGGCATTATTAATTCTGGCCTATATCGATCCTGACGGCACCCAGCACTGGTATTCAGGCGATCGCGTCGCGCTTATCCTGAAGACGGGCCGGCTGGTGCAGACGGTCGGCCTGCCGGACAATCTGCGCAGCCAACGCACCGAAGGCGGCGATCCGCTGGCGGATTCTCCCCATAAAATCAGCACACCCGTCATTTCCGAACGAATCATGGAGATCGAAAGCGGCGGCCAGCGCCGCTATCTGCCCATCCGCGCAGCGCTGCACAATCGTGGCCGGGTAAAGCTGCGCATTCTGGAAATCGATTTCGAAACCGTCCTGCTTGAGGAAGTCAACACATATGAAACCGGCAACTGGTCGTTTACCAACCGGTTCTGGGCCGATGCCTATGACGGATTCATCTGGAAATCGGAACAGGTGATCTCCCGCCGCCTGCCCCCCCTGAACATCGAAATCATCAAACCGCCGGCGGCCTGATAATATCCGCCCCCGGCTGTCCGGCCCATTGAAGAACGCGGCGCCTTCCACAGAACAACGACAGGCAGGCTGCACCCAGCTTCATGAACCAGAAAACCCCATGAATCAGAAAAGCCCCCGCAAAGCGGAGGCTTTTCCGGAAATGTCACGGTACCTTCCGCGGAAGGCCCGGCCTGCCAGCAGGCAGAGGTGATCAGTTGGTGCTGGTCGCCGTGCTCGTGCTGGTCGAGGTCGTGGTGCTGTCATCATCATTGGTCGCAGCCGCGATGGCAATGCCAACGGCGGCAGCAACGGCAACACCGCCGGCGATCGCCGTTGCGGACAGGCCACCAATGCCCGCCCCCTGACCGGCGGAAGCGCCTGCCGGGGCACCCGTACCCGTCTTCTGCATCTGGGACTGGGCACTGGCCAGGCCCGGGGCGACCATCAGGGCCGATGCCAGAATGACAGCCGTCAGGCTTTTAGAAATGCTCATCTTCACTGAACCTCCGCGTTCAAAATTTGAAACCCTCAAAAAAAACTTACTCGCAGATGCAAACTCTGTTGCAGACATGCCGGAACCGATCAATCCGCGCCAAACTCCGTCACATCCCTTCCAGCACCTCACCTGCTTCCCCCGGCAGCGGATGCCCGGCCATATGCTCACCCGTGCCTTTATGTTCACAAGCGCCTTTCATGGCGGGCAATCAGCAAAACGCTGTTATTCAAACGGGATACTAGGTAAACTTGTGCTCTCGCGCAAGTGCGTAACCCTTACTTTTCTTTGTCTGCCACAGCTTTGTTGCAGAAATACAACTGTATGGTTCAATTTGTGACAAATACGCAGAATACCGCTGCGAAGCGACAACGGATCTCAGGTAAACACGCCATGGTTAAAAAAAAGATAACAACCGGGCTGATCTCCGTCCTCATACCGGTGCTGACATGGGGCGCTCAGGCAGCGGCGGAAAAAAATCCCGCCCCGGCCTATGCCGCTTTGACGGGCAGCGGGCTCGCTCTTGATTATGAGATCTATCTCGGCGGTCTGCATGCCGGATCGCTGAGCGTATCCCTGAAAACGGAGAATGGCGGGCATAACTATCTCATGCAGGCAACCACCCGAACCCGGGGCGCCATCGATTTCTTCGTCGGCTTTCTGTCAAAAGCCCGCACCAGCGGGCTGATCGCCGGCAATGCCCGTCCCAGTCCCCTGCGCCACCGGACAGACAATATCTGGCGTGGCGACAAGCGCTTCGTCGACAACACCTATCTGCGCGACGGACGGGTTAAGAACAGGCATTTCCCCTCCGCCGAGGCCGATGACCGCGACCCGGTCCCCCCCGAACTGCAACGCAACACCGTGGATCCGCTGACCGCCTCCCTGCGCCTGGCCATTGCCGCCGGCGAGGGCTGCACCGCCATCGTCGCCGTGTTTGACGGACGCCGCCGCTATAATCTGCGCCAGTCCCCGGCACCGAAAGCACAGAAACGCATCAGCGGACCTGTTTTCAAAGGCGAGGCACGCCCGTGCCGCATCGCCCTGGAACGCATAACCGGCTTCTCCCGTCGTCCCTGGTACGATCCCGGTGATGATGCCGAGGAAGTCACCATGTGGTATGCGCCGCTGATCGACGGGCTGCCGCCGGTGCCGGTGCGTCTGGAGGCAGCGGCCGGTCCGGCCACAACCCTGATTCACCTGACAGGCATACGCCTTGAAGGAGAGACGGTCAGGATCGCCGGTTTCTCGCCTGCCAGCGATGCAGATAATCAATGATTGTCGCCAGCGTGCTCTCGTTCAGCACCTGATGGCCCTTTCCGGGCAGCAATATCGATTTCGACATCGGCCGGTCACCGAAAAAGGCACTGCAATCGCCACGCTGCCCTCTGGTCACTGCCTCTGAATACCAGGGATCATCCCGGCGGACGATCGAAAGAACGGGCTCATCGGGCGGCGCCTCTATCCCGGCGATCAGCGATGCGCCATGGCAGGTCCATTGGGCCAGGATTCTGCCTGCCGGTTCATCGCCGCGATAGAGCGTGGCGTTGATCGACACGATCCGCAAGTGGTTTTGGTAGGGGCGCAGAAACGCGGCCACCCGTGCGGCGGCTTCCACCTGCACGCTTTTCCACCGGATACCCGGTGGGGGCATTTCCCGCTCCCGACTCACGAGGACACGCGGGTACGGTTGCAGGGTGGTGATTTCGCGCACGGGGAGC
>CAYXDL010000187.1:0-5512 GCA_964463775.1 uncultured Hyphomicrobiales bacterium | reverse complement strand
AACCCAGTCACCCAAGGCAACCATCTGGCCGCTTTCCTCCGCCAGGGCAATAAACTTTTCCGGTCCTGGCCGGCCGTTGCTTTCATGATCGTAGCGTTCGTCCTGCGGTAGCCAGCGGGTCAGGATTTCAAAGCCTGACAGGCGCTGATCCTTCAGGCGGACGGAAGGCTGGAATGCCAGGCGCAGTTCACCGCGGTCCGCCGCGCCATGTAAGGCATCTTCCATATGGAAACTGTGCACGGCCATATTGCGCAAGGCGCGGTCGGCGACCTCCAGATGGGCCGGACCACGGCGGCGGGCCTCATACAGGGCATGATCGGCATCGCGCAGGGTTTCTTCCGCATTCATGGGAAAACTGACTTCCGCCAGGCCGATGGCGACGGGTGAGGTGATTTTGACGAATCCCTCCACCTCCAGCGGTTCGGCGAGGAGTCGGCGCAACGCCGCCAGTCTGTCATGCAGGGCGGTCTTGGTATCGGCAGCCATGGCCAGGGCAAAGGCATTGCCGCCGAAACAACCGGGAAGGTCATTCCTGCCCGCGAAATCCGCCAGTCGGCGGGCAAAGGCACGCAGCAGTTTCTCGCCTTCGTCGCGTCCCAGCGCATGAACCACCGCCTCATAACGGCCGAGCGTCAGGCGCAGCAGCAGCACCGGCCGTTCTCCCTGGCCGTAAACCGCCTGCATTCTGGTCATGAATTCATGCCGGTTGGGCAGGTCGGTCAGGGAATCATACTGGCCGGGATAGGATTTCTCCAGCGCCTGCAGCCGTTTGTATTCCCGGGCACGCAGCAGGCACAGCTCCAGAAACGGCGGGTGCAGGGGCAGGGGCATCCAGTCGGCGAAGAGGGTGGCTTCATGAGGGTCGGAGGGCGGGACGGCGTCCTTGTCCATCAGGGCGATGACCGGCAGTTCACTGTAAGAGAGCTCTTGCCGCTCTTCCTGAGAGAGCGGTTCGCGATACAGATAGAGGATGACGCAATTCTTCCCGGCGTCCCCGTAGGGGGGCTTTCCGGCATTCTCTACCCGCAGGGCGCCCGCCCGGGTCAGGATATCGGCAATCCTGCGTCTTGAGGCTTCATCACCGCCGGCAAGGATGAATGCGGTCTGTGCAATGCCATTACCGTGTTTTGCCGGGACTGTTGTATCCACGCCTGATAGCCCTGCCTTCTGATTGTTGCGAAGGGCATTATGGCATCGGGCGATGGCGAAAGCGATAGGGGGATTGTTCAATCGCAGCCTGTGCGGGGCATGACAGGGACATTATCGATCAGGCGGGTGCGTCCAAGGCGGACGGCGGCAAGCAGCCGTCCCGGCACCTGGGCCGGCTCCCGCCCCGCGGCCGGGGGATGGAGTCCCTCGCTGCTGCGCCATTCGAGATATTCGACATGATCAAAGCCCGCCTCCAGCAGTTCCCTGCGTGCCTCGGCCAGGTCCGCAGGGACGCCCGAGGCCAGCTTTTCCGCATAGCGAATGAGAATGCGGTACAGGGCCGGGGCAACGCGCCGCTCTTCCCTGTCGAGATAGGCATTGCGCGATGACAACGCCAGCCCGTCATCCTCGCGCACCGTCGGAGCGCCGAGAATTTCAACGGGAATATCGAGATCGCGTACCAGGCGGCGGATGACCTGCAGTTGCTGGTAATCCTTTTCGCCGAATACGGCCAGGTCGGGAAGGACACGCAGCAGCAATTTGGTCACGACGAGAGCGACACCATCGAAATGGCCAGGCCGGTTGCCCCCGCACAATCCCTCGCTGACTCCGCCGACATGTACGGATGTGGAAAATCCCTCGCCATAGACATCTCCGGCCGTCGGTGCATAAAGAAGGTCAACACCCTCCGCCTCCAGCAGAGCATGATCGCGTTCGAGGTTGCGGGGATAGGCATCGAAATCCTCATGGGGGCCGAATTGGGTCGGGTTGACGAATATCGACGCGCAGACCCGGTCGCAATGCTGCGCCGCCAACCGCATCAGCGACAGATGTCCTTCATGCAGGGCGCCCATGGTGGGAACCAATGCAATGCTTTGCCCCTGCCGCCGCCAAGCGCCGGTAGCCGCGCGCAGCTCTTCAACACCGCGAATGATCGCCGTTGTCATGACCTTCTCCTGAACACCAAACATGTTGCAATGCAACATAGAGGTTTGGAGCGGAAAGAAAAGTCTGTGCGGCTTTCGGGCGCATTCATGTGATCGCGGCACAGGGGCTCTGCGGATCGCATGCCTGCAGAATAAAGGAACCATCGGGCTCCTTGGCCACGATGGCGCGGATCTGCTCCTGCGGCGTTTCAGGGGAAAGCCAGGCACTGAAATCCGCCCGCCTGACCAGTACCGGCATACGCGGGTGCAGAGGGATCAGTTCCGCTGTGGCCGGCCGGGTCAGGATCGTGGTGCTGAGGATGGTCCGGCCGTCATGGTGCCATCGCTCCCACAACCCTGCGAAAGCCAGTGGCGCGCCATCCTGGCGCCGAACCAGCCAGGGGGTGGCATGGCCATTTTCCTTCCGCCATTCATACCAGCCATCGGCCGGGATCAGGCAGCGGCGCCGGGCGAAGGCGTCACGGAAGCTTGGTTTTTCCGCCGCACTTTCCGCTCGGGCATTATGGGTCGGATATTGCGGAATGGCTTTGGCCCAGTGCGGAATCAGCCCCCAGCGCATCATGCCGGGGACGCGTTTACCTTCTTTGTTGAGGCCGATGACGGTAATTTCGCTTCCCGGCGCGATATTGCTTTGCGGCGTCAGATCAGGGCAATGCGCCAGATCGAAGAAGTCGGCCAGCTCCTTCCCGTTGCGGGTGAGGGTAAAACGTCCGCACATGGCATGCTCCGGAAAAGTGTTTTCGCGATTGATGATGCTTTGGCCGTTGCTGTCAACGGGTGATGATCTATACTTCCGCCATGATTTTGGCGGAACTGACAGAACCGCGCCGGATCGCCTGGCGCGTCATTGCCCTGTCGACATTTATCGGTGCTCTGTACGGGATGGCGGTTGCGTATTTTCTGGGCACCGCATCTCTGTATACCGGCCTGCTGCAGGGGGCCGTGACCGGGGTTATTATCGGCAGCGGTGTTTTCACCATCAATTTTCTGTCGCAGTACCGCCGCTGGCGGCGGCGGATCAGGCGCATTCCCTTTCTGGTCCTGGTTGCCGTCAAGGGGCTGCTGTATCTGCTGCTGTTCGCCGGCACAATCATTGGCACCGTGCGCCTGTTCTATCCGCCCGGGAGCAACCAGATCGACTGGACGACCCCGTCCTTTCTGCTCTCCATTGTCTTTTCCGCCGTGCTCAGCATCGCCTTCACCTTCATTCTGGAGGTTCGCTCGATTGTCGGGCGCAGTGTGTTTCAGAATTTTCTTGCCGGCCGTTATCATCGTCCCGTCAGTGAAAGACGCCTGTTTCTGTTTGTCGATCTCAATGACAGCACGGCCATTGCCGAGGAGATCGGCGATCTGCGTTATCTGGAATTTCTTGACGATTTCGTGCAGGAAATCGCCGGTGCCGTCAATGCCTGCCATGGCGAGGTCTACAAATATGTCGGCGATGAGGTGATCGTGAGCTGGCCTCTCCAGGAAACCGCGGCAGAGGATTGCATTCAGGCGGTGATCGGCATGCAGCAGGGCATTGAACGCCATGCGGAGGAATATCGCCGCCATTATGGCCGTGTGCCGTCATTCCGCGCCGGGGCGCATGGCGGCAGGGTGGTGGCGGGGGAATTGGGCGGTGACCGCCGCGAGATCGCCTATCTGGGGGACACGATCAATACGGCGGCGCGTATACTCGATTACGCCAAACAGACCGGCGAAATTCTTGTGATCAGCCATGCCGTTCATGACATACTGGGGACGGAACAGCAGGCGGCGTTTTCGCCATTGGGCACCGTCAGATTACGCGGGCGACGCCGGCAGACCGGGCTTTTTGCGCTGAAACACGCAGGTGTGGCCGGGGACGAAAACGTGGACGGAAACGGGAATGAGGAATTCACGGCTGCGGCCGGAGCAGGGAGGGGTGATGCGGGTTGACAGACAGGAAAGCGGCGCTTTTTTCCCCGATGACGATACCGTGATCGCCCCGGTGGCGGCCGGTCCCCTCAGCGGTCTTGAATTCGCGCTTAAGGATTTGTTCGATGTGGCCGGGCGGCGCAAGGCTTGCGGCAATCCGGACTGGCAGCGCAGTCATGAAGCGGCACCGGACCATGCGGCGGTGCTGCAAACCCTTCTTGGTGCCGGTGCGCGGCTGAACGGCGTGACCATTACCGATGAGCTCGCTTTCAGCCTCAAGGGCTCCAATGTTCATTACGGCACCCCGCGCAACCCGGCGGCGCCGGGGCGGGTGCCCGGGGGCTCTTCCTGCGGTTCGGCGGTGGCGGTGGCATCGGGCCTGGCCGATTTCGCCATCGGTACCGATACGGGCGGCTCGGTGCGCATTCCGGCCAGCCATTGCGGCATTTTCGGTATCCGTCCCACCCATGGTGCGGTTGATGACGGCGGCTGCATGCCGCTGGCGCAGAGCTTCGATGTCGTCGGATGGTTTGCCCGTGACGCCGATCTGCTGCGCCGCATTGGCGATGTGCTGCTGCCGCCGGATACGGCGAAGGCGGGAGAAATCGCCATTGCCGCCGAGCTTCTGGAAAATCCGGACCCTGCGGTGCGCGATGCCTTCCATGACTGGATGAGGGCTCATATGCCGGGAGTACCCGTTCTTCGCCTGGGAACGGGGGTCGGGGAACTGGCGCGGCTGATCCGCAATCTTCAGGGGATCGAGGCCTGGCGCAACCATGGCTCCTGGTATGAGGAGGTTCGCCCAGCCATGGCCCCCGATATCCGTGAGCGCATGGAATGGGCACGCTCCCTCGACCCGGAGGAGGAGGCGGATTGCCGCCGTGCCATTGCCGGGAAGGTGGCCGAACTGGAAAAGCGCATCGGCGGGCGCAGCCTGATCTTTCCGACCTCGCCGGTGGTGCCGCCGCGCATTGACGCTGACGAGGCCGCTTTTGCCGATTACCGCAAGCGCGTGTTCCGCCAGACCAGCCTGTCGGGGATCATGGGAGCACCGCAGATTTCCATGCCGCTGATGCTGTCCGACGGCCTTCCTGTCGGCATATCGGTCATGGGGGTGCGCGGCAGCGATCGTTCCCTGCTGCGCCTGGCCGGTGAGATTGCGGTGCGCGCCGGTTCTCCGGGCTGAGCGGCAATGGCCTGCAGCGCGGGCGTCGGCGTTATTGTCAGCCGATATTGGCCAATGCAGGGAAGGTGTCGAGGAACCAGTAGCTCAGTTCCGTCAGCCTGCCGGTGAAGATCAGAAAACCGGTCAGCAGCAATACGATGCCCGTGGCTTTTTCGATCAGATTCAGATGGCGGCTGAATTTGCGCATGAAGCCGAGGAAGGGGTTGATTGCCAGGGCGGCAAGCAGGAAAGGCACGCCGAGCCCCAGCGCATAGGCCCCGAGCAGGCTGACTCCATAGCCGAGCGAATCCTGACTGGCGGCGAAGGCCAGCACCGTGGCCAGAACCGGACC
>CAYXDL010000186.1:0-5513 GCA_964463775.1 uncultured Hyphomicrobiales bacterium | reverse complement strand
GGATCATAGACCACCTTCATGCCTGAAATGTGCGGGAAACGGCCGGCCTTTTTTGTCCACCTGGCTCAGGCCGTTTTCAAGGGCGGCGAGAAGGTCGGCACCGGTGATTTCAAGCTTGACCGTGACATTGCCGAAGGGCAGTTCGGTCTGAATATCCCGTCGTGTCAGTTCGCTGCCGGCCGGATAGGTGCGGTCGCCACGGATGCCGCCGCCATTGGTCAGGGCGACATCGGCGCCGACGCTTTCACGCATGGCATCGGCAATCAGATTGGCAAAGCCCGTTTCCTGGGTGCGCACCGTGGCGCGGCGACTGTCGAGTTCGACCGCGGTCTTGCCGATTGTGACATCCAGCTCTCTGGACAGTTTTTCCTCATAGGTGGCGACCTGGGCGGCGATTTCGGGATCGGCCGCGACATTTGCGGTGTTGCGCAGGGCGAAATCCGGCTGCCAGTAGAAACGCATCTTGCCGCGCTTTTCCTTCTGCCACATGGAAACCCGCAGAATGCCCACGTAATTGCCGTCCTCACCCGCCTGAATGATGGCATTGCGCCCGTCATAGAAGACAATGGCATCGTGGTCATGCCCGCCGAGGATGATATCGACGCCGGTGCGTGCCGCAATCAGCGCTCTGTCGCCGTCGATCCCCAGATGCGAGAGGACAACCACAAGATCGGCCCCCTGCTTGCGCAGGGTGGCGGCCATCTCCCGGGCGGTGGCGACCGGGTCGGTGAAACGCCAGGACTCGCCAGGACTGGACAGGGTGGCGGTTTCAGGATGGGCCAGACCGAACATGCCGATTTTGAAGGGGCCTGCCTTCCTGATCACGCTGGGGACGGTTCCGGGAAAGGGAGCCCCGGCCTCGTTGCGGATATTGGCGCCGAGCATGGGAAATTGCGCTTCGCTGATCCGCTGGCGGGTGACGTCGGGACCGAAATCGAATTCATGATTGCCCAGCACCATGGCATCCATGCCGACCTTGTTAAGCATGTCGACCATATGGGCGCCTTTGTCGAAGCCCGAAAGAAGCGACGGAGAGAAGCTGTCGCCGCCATGGGTGACGATGACATTGCCGCCCCGCTTTTTTTCCTGTTTGACGATGGTGGCGAATTTGGCCAGTCCGCCGCGACCCTTGGACGGGGCGATGCGGTAGACATCGTTGACGTGGACGAAAGTGACCTCTGTTTTTTCCTGGGCGCGGGCGATGCTGCCTGCGGTGCTTATCCCGGCGGCAGTCAGGCCGGTCAGCGCAATGACCATGGCGGCAAGGCGCAGGACCGGTGCGGCCGTGAATTTCCGTTTCATGTTTTTCTTCTCCCTGTAGCCTGCATCTTCCGATGCCGTGCTCATGGTACAGGAGGACAGGGCGTGTTTCGAGCCTGTTATCCTTCCGCCCTCTCCGGGAGCGCAGCCCTCACGCTTCTGGGGGCGTGCGGCTGCCCTGCACTTTTCCTTCCGCGGCATGGTCGGCGATCTGCTGGAAGGAAAAGGGTTGTTCCAGTCCTTCGATATGCAGGGTGCGTGTCGGGAAGGCGATTGCCGAGCCTTCTTCCTCGATGATGCCCATGAAGGCGAGCATGTGTTCCTCGATGATGGCGCGCCATTCTGCCCAGTCGGTGGTTCTGGTGAAGTAATACAGATTGATGTCAATGCTCGATTCGCCGAATTGCGCCATATGCACCATTTCGGTGACCGAATGATCGATGCGCTCATCCGCGGCGATGTAATCGCGGATACGTTCGAGAATACGTTCGAACTGTGCCTTGGTCGTATCGTAGGTCAGGCCGATATCCATTTTGATGCGCCGGTGCGTCATGCGCGACCAGTTGGTGATGGGTTCAGCCACCAGCAGACCATTGGGTACGGTCTGCGCCGCCTTGGTGAATTTGCGGATCTTCACCGAGGACAGGCCCATTTCCTCGACCACGCCATGGCCGATGCTTGGTGCTTCGATCCAGTCGCCGACCTTGAAGACGCGGTCGATGATCAGCAGCTTGATGCCGCCGAAGATATTGGCGACGGCATCCTTGGCGGCAAAGGCGAAGGGCAGGGAGAGTACGCCGATACCGGCGAAATACGGCCAGGGGTCGATGCCCCATTGGGCCAGTACGGCGACGATGCCGGAACCGATGATGAAGACCTTGAGTGCCTTCAGCAGATAATCGCGGACTTCATTGGCAACATCGCCGGCCATGCGGGTCAGCAGCTTGTTGAAGCCCCGCGAAAGCGGATCGATGGTGCGGTACAGCGTCCAGAAGATGGTGAAGGCGATCAGCGAATTCTGCACCCGGCGCAGCACAGCGGTGACCTCGGCCCCGAAGGGAATCCAGGTGATCGCCAGAAACAGACCGGTAATGAGGAACAGAAACATCAGCGGCTGTTCCAGCGAGTGGATGACCGCATCGTCAAAGGTGTTTTTCGTGCGTTTTACCAATGCGCGCAGGCGATGAATGATCACACGCGCGAACAGGCGCCTGAGAAAGACGAAACCGAGGAAAATGCCGGTGGCGATGGCCATCTGCTCGATGGTGATGCCGAAGAAATCCGATTGCCAGACCAGTTTTATCTGTTGCAGCAGGGTTTCGTTATCCATGGATCTTGTTTCAGGGCGCTCAGCGCCCGTTTCCTTTTCAGCCTGTAATGCCGCAGCCCTTCAGCACGATATGGGTTATGGTGCGCGTCGCCTCATCGAAGGTCTGTTCATTGAGTTCATCGAGGCCGAGCACCGCCGCAATCTGTACGGAGAAATCCGCATAGGTCTGTGTGGCGGCCCAGATCATGAAAATCAGATGTTCCGGCGATACCGGATCCATCCTCCCGTCATCGGCCCAGCTTTTCAGCACCCGGGCCTTACGCTCGACCCAGTTTTTCAGCTCGGTTTCAAGATAGGGTTTGAGAACCGGCGCGCCGCGGATGATCTCATTGGCGAAAATGCGCGAGGCCAGCGGCCGTTCACGCGTCAGGGCCATTTTCTCGCGGATATAGCGGCCCAGGGCCTCTGCCGGATCATCCTGTTCCGTCACCCCGCCGATGGCTTCGAGCCACAGATTGATAATGTTCTCCAGAACGGCGAGATAGATCGCTTCCTTGGTCCCGAAATAATAGTGCACATTGGCTTTCGGCAGCCCGGCCTGACGGGCGATCTGGGATGTTGTCGCACCATCGAAGCCCTTTTCGGCAAAAACCCGCTCGGCCGCATCCAGAATGCGGCTGCGGTTCTGGGCACGGATACGGCCCTGGCGGCCATTGCCCCCTGTTGTGGCCGCAACAGGGGCGAGGGCCGTTTTCCGTTTTCGGGAGGTGCTCGTATCCATGCCGGAGATTCGCTCCATCTTCAGATGCATGCCCATGATCGCGGTTTCCGCCTCGTATCGGCCGGGGGGCGGAGCGTCAAGCCTTTTCCCCTTATCATCCGCCCGATGAGGGGCTGGTTGCAAGGGATGATCGAAAAAACTTGACCAATTGGTCAGATTAATTCTAACCTTTCGGTCAGAATAATGAACGGATGTCCACATGGCATCCATAACAACAGACAGGGCAGGAAACGATGTCAGACCAAGCAGACATCCGCGCCGGGCGTTTGCCCGCCGCCGCGTATGACGCCAATTTCAGCGACGTCAAGCCGCCTCTGGATCCCGCCAGGGCAGTGATCGAGGCCAACCGGTGCTATTTCTGTTACGATGCGCCGTGTCAGGAGGCATGCCCCACCGGCATCGATATTCCCAGCTTCATCAAGAAGATCGCAACGGACAATCTGAAGGGATCGGCGCGGGTCATTCTTGAGGATAACATCATGGGCGGTTCCTGCGCCCGTGTCTGTCCGGTCGAGATCCTGTGTGAGGAGGCCTGCGTGCGCAACACCCAGGAAAGCAAGCCGGTCAAGATCGGCATGCTGCAGCGCCGGGCAACCGACTGGCTGATGGAAAACAGCCGTCAGCCTTTCGAACGGGCGGCGCCGACCGGCAGGCGCGTTGCCGTCGTTGGCGGCGGACCGGCGGGCATATCCTGCGCCCACCGTCTGGCGGTGCTTGGCCATGACGTGGTGATCTATGAGGCACGCGACAAGCTGGGTGGTCTGAACGAATACGGCATTGCCGCTTACAAGCTGCCGGATGATTTCGCGCAGAAGGAAATCGATTTCATTCTTGAGATCGGCGGCATTGAAGTGCGCACCGGCCAGGCGCTGGGGCGCGATTTCACCCTGAGCGAGCTTCGTCAGGAATATGATGCCGTATTCCTGGGGCTGGGGCATGCCGGGGTCAATCTTCTGGGGCTGGAAGGCGATGACTGGGAGGGGGTGCAAAGCGCCGTTTCCTATATCGAGACCTTGCGCCAGGCCGATGACCTGTCGAAACTGCCGATCGGCCGCCGGGTGGTGGTGATCGGCGGCGGCAATACGGCCATCGATATGGCGGTACAGGCGAAGCGCCTCGGGGCCGAGGATGTGACGCTGGTCTATCGTCGCGGGCCGGAGGAGATGAGCGCCACGGGCCATGAGCAGGAATTCGCGCAGACCAACGGCGTGCGGATTCGCCACTGGGCCCGTCCGGTGCGCCTGATCGGAAAGGACGGCCGGGTGCGTGAGGTCGAATTCGAATATACCCAACTGGACGATGAGGGGCGCCTGATGGGCACGGGGGATCACTTCACCCTGCTGGCTGATCAGCTGTTCACCGCCATTGGCCAGAAATTTGTGCCCGACCCGCTGCGTGAAAACGAGCACGAGGTTCTGGAAATCGCGAACGGACGCATCGCCGTCAATGACGAGGGGCAGACATCCCTGCCCGATGTCTGGGCGGGCGGCGACTGCACGCCGGGCGAGGATCTGACCGTGGCCGCGGTTCAGGACGGCAAGGTTGCCGCCCTGTCCATCGACCGGCATCTGAACAAATAAGGGAGGGCGGCATGGCTGACATTCGCTGCGATTTCGTTGGTATCAAGAGCCCGAACCCGTTCTGGCTGGCCTCTGCCCCGCCGACGGACAAGGAATATAACGTCGTTCGCGCCTTCAGGGCGGGCTGGGGCGGCGTGGTCTGGAAGACGCTGGGGGAGGATCCGCCGGTGGTCAATGTTTCCTCGCGCTATGGCGCGCTGAGCTATCACGGCATGCGCATGGTCGGGTTCAACAATATCGAGCTCATTTCCGACCGCCCGCTGGAGGTGAACCTGCGCGAGATCAAGCAGGTCAAGCGCGACTGGCCCGACCGGGCGATGATCGTATCCCTGATGGTGCCCTGCGAGGAAGAGAACTGGAAGAACATCCTCGCCCGGGTGGAAGAGACCGAATGCGACGGGGTCGAGCTTAATTTCGGCTGCCCGCACGGCATGTCCGAACGCGGCATGGGTTCGGCGGTCGGTCAGGTGCCGGAATATATCGAAATGGTGACCCGCTGGTGCAAGAAATACACGCGTATGCCGGTCATCGTGAAGCTGACGCCGAATGTGACCAATATTCTGGGCCCGGCGCGCGCCGCCAAGGCCGGCGGGGCGGATGCGGTATCGCTGATCAATACGAT